>CAMFEP010000163.1 GCA_945949405.1 Kiritimatiellales bacterium | reverse complement strand
GCGGATGGCGGCAGCAAGGGTGAAGATGAGGAGGGCGGGGTGGAGGGGGGAGGGAGGGGAAAGAGGGGGTGATTTGTTTGTGTCCGGGTTCATCGGAGTGTTCAGTGTTCGGGGTTCAGGGTTCAGGGTTCAGGGTTCGGGGGGGAGTGAGGAGGCGGGGGGAGGGGGTCGAGGATCCAGCGGCGGTTGTACCAGAACCATTGGGTGGGGTTGGCGCGGATCCAGGCGTCGATGCGGGCGAGGACTTCGCGGGTCATGCGCAGGATGTCGGCTTCCTTGTCGAGGGAGGGATCGGGCCAGATGGGTTCGTCGGGGTGCATGACCTGGCGGGTCCAGCCTTCGCGGGTGATGTAGCCGGAGAAGATGGGGGCGTTGGCGTGGCGGGCGAAGAGGGCCATGCCGGGCCCGACGTTGGCCTCGCCACCGAGGAAGGGGACGCGGATGCCGTCGACGGGCACGCGCACATCGGGGAGGATGGCGAGGAAGCCGCCGGCGCGCAGGCGGCGGATGACATCGCGCATGGTGCCGGAGCCGCGGGCGAGGGTGGTGATGCCTTTGCCGGCGTGTTGGCCGGGTCCGTGGCGCAGGTGGTTGAGGTAGTTATCGACGAGGGGATTTTTCTGGCGGGCGGCGATGCTGAAGATGGGGATGCCGGCGAAGTGGCAGGCGAAGGCGCCGGTTTCCCAGTTGCCCATGTGGGGCAGGGCCACGATGGCGCCGCGGCCGGTTTGGGCGTGGGCGACGAAGGCGGCGAGCGCGGCGTGTGAGTTGGTGGTGCGTTGCAGGGAGGCCGGGGTGATGCGGCGGACGCGGAGCATTTCGACGGCGTTGAAGGCGAGGTTGCGTCCGGAGAGCCAGGCGATGCGGCGGATTTCGCGGGGGGAGTAGCGGTCGCCGAAGACGGTGCGGATGCGGCGTTCGGCTTCGCGCACGCGGCCGGGCATGAAGATCAAGGCGAGGCGGGCGAGGGTCCAGCCGATGGCGAGGGCGGCGCGGTGGGGCAGCCAGAGGATGACTGCGGCGGCGGCGCGCAGGGCGAGGTATTCGGCGATGTGTTTGGGGCGATGCATCATGGGTGGAAGCGTGCGGAGGCAAGATAGGCGATTGGGGGGTGAGGGGCAATTTCGATTGTTGGCGCGGGGCTATGGTGGAGCAGGGTGCATCAAGAAATGTGGTGCGCGTTTGCCATCGCCCATCGCAGACTCGGGCGATTTCGGATTTGCGGATTAGACGTTCAACAAAGGGATGCATGGATTGCGGGGGCGTGGTAGGGTTTGGCGGTTGCGTTGAGGGGCCCATAGCTCAGTTGGTCAGAGCTGGACACTCATAATGTCTAGGTCGCTGGTTCGAGTCCAGCTGGGCCCACCCTCCTTCGCTCGTGGCGGTTGCCCCGAGCTACGGAGGGCAAGCTCTTTGGATTGAAGATTTTACATCTCAGATCTCAGATAATAAAAGAAGGCGAGGAGAGGGGCCATGGCGAACGATCAGGATATGTTTCGGGAGTTGTTTCGCAAGCAAGCGGAGTTGAACCGGATCATCGGGGTGGACACGACCACGCTGGATGAGGCGCAGCAGACGCAGTGGGTTTTGAATTACTGCCGGGCGATGACGCAGGAACTGGCGGAGCTGACGGACAGCGTGCCGTGGAAGTGGTGGGCGAAGTACCAGAAATTTGACAAGCAGAACGCGCGGGTCGAAGTGGTGGACATGCTGCACTTTCTGATTTCGACGGCGCAGGTGCTGGGCATGAGCGCGGAGGATGTGTTTGATCTTTACGTCAAGAAGCACGAAGTGAATCAGAACCGGCAGAAGAGCGGGTATGCGGTGAAGGATGAGTCGGACAACAAGGGGCTGTGAGCAGGGCGGCCAGGCGGCCGCCCCTCCCGTGCATCGAAAGCGTCACCCGGGCTCTTCGTGCATCTTGTCGTAGAAGGTGATGTAGTCGTCGGGGGTTTTGCTGGCGCGCCAGGCCATGGCTTCGCGGGGGTGGCGGTTGAGGCGGCCGGTGATGGCGTAGGGGATGCTGTAGCCCCAATCCATATCGCGTGACATGGGCAGAAAGACGTCCTGGCAGGCTTCGAGCACGGGGCGCAGCTTGTACTTGGGGTTGTGCAGGAAGCCCAAGATCAATTCCATCGGGCAGTTCCCCGCGCCGCGGCCGAGGCCGCTGATCGTGGCATCCACGCGGTTGGCGCCGGCGACGATGGCTTCAATCGTGTTGGCGAAGCCGAGTTGGAGATTGTTATGGCCGTGGAAGCCGACTTCCTTGCCGGTACCGGCCATGGCCTTGAGGTACATTTTGGTGAGCTTGCGCACCTGTTCGGAGTAGAGGGCGCCGAAGCTGTCCACGATGTAGACGCCGTTGGCCGGGCTTTTCGCAGTGAGTTCCAGCGCGCCCTTGATTTCATCCTCGGGGACGATGGAGACGGCCATGAGTTGCATCATGGTTTCGTAGCCCTTGTCGTGGGCGTCCTTGATCATGTCGATTGCGGTGGGGACCTGGTTGATGTAGCAGGCGACGCGCACGCAATCGATGACGCTTTTACTTTTTGGGAGGATGTCGGTTTTATAATCGGTGCGGTCGGCGTCGGCCATGATGGCAATTTTGGGGCCGGCGGGTTTGTCGCCGACGATGCGGCGCAGGTCGTCCTCGTCGCAGAACTTCCAGAGGCCGAATTCGTCGCGCTTGTGGAGGCGGCGGGAGGATTTATAGCCGAGTTCGACGTAGTCCACGCCGGCGGCGACGCAGGTGTTATAGACGCGCTTGACGAAGGTGTCGTCGAACTTGTGGTCGTTGCAGAGGCCGCCGTCGCGCACGGTGCAGTCGAGGACTTTAATGTCGGGGCGGTAGGCGACCCAATCGGTGGCGTCGGTGTGCGCAGGGTGTGCTTTCATGCGGCGCATGATGCGACGGGGTGGCGGCGGCGTCAAGTGTGGGTGGCGGGTGGCGGGATGGGGGCGGCTACAAGGAAGTGGTGTGCGTTTGGTGCGAATTTATTGTGGCGAATTTACCCC
>CAMFEP010000162.1 GCA_945949405.1 Kiritimatiellales bacterium | reverse complement strand
GCACCGGTCGCATGGGTGCCCGCCGCAACCGAGAATCTTCCAAGGCGGGCCGCGATTCTGGTCTCGGCGCAGTTGAGCGGCATTTGCGAGGCAACCCGCGATATGGCCGTTGCCTACGCAAAGCTGAGGGAGCAGTTCGGCCAGCCAATAGGCGCGTTTCAGGCCATCAAGCATCGCTGCGCCGACATGGGCACTCACGCAAGGTGCGAATGTCGTCCCCATCCGCGAGATCAAATTCCACCGGCGTCCGGTTGCTCATTTCCATAATTCGTGGGGGTGTCGTGTCGCGCGTCCCGCGCAATCCGGTCCTGCTAAAGCGGTGATGAGATTGCATGACCGTGGATCCTGCCCCCCCCTTACTCTAAAACAACTCATCCTTCTCAGTCTTCTCCGCCGCCTCATCATCCGCATCGGCGGCCCCATCCTCTTCACCCGTAAACGGCTGCGCCGCCACCTTCCCACCCTGCTTGACCAGCATCTCGACCTTCTTTTCAACCTCGTTCAATTTTGTGGAACAAAAATCGATCAGCCCTTGGCCCTCCTCAAAGCGGGCAATCATATCTTCCAGGTTCAGCTTGCCGCCTTCCATCTCCCCGACAAGCGCCTCCAGCCGCTTCATCGCGGCCTCAAATGAAGGCTGCCCGCTGTCCCCGGCCTTCGCTGGTGATCCCGTCTTCTTCGCGCTCATGTCACTCTCCTTTAATTCGCTCCACCGTCGATTCCACCTGGCCCGATGCCAGACGCGTGAGCAGCCGCTCCCCGGCCTTGAGCGTACGCACATCACGAATCAACCGGCGCTGCGCGTCCGTCGTCACGCTGTACCCGCGTGCCAGAACCGCCAGCGGACTCAAGGCGCGCACCTGCGCCTCAAGCCGCCGCAAATCCTGCCCCCAGCGCTGTTGCCGGATCCGCAATTCATGCCCACCGCGCATCGCCAAATCCCCCAATTGGCTCCGAACCTCGCCAATCGTGCCCGTCACCGCATGCTCCGCCCGCATCGCCAGCCCATCCACCCGCTGCAAGTACTGCCGGATCACCCCCGCCGGTTCCTGAAACACCGGACTCCCGCTGGCCTCCAACAGCCGATGCCGCTCGAACATCATCCGTTCACGCAAATTACGCGTAAGCAAACCACGCAAGCCCCTCAAATTCTCCACAAACTCTTCTTTGCGCCCCACCACGATCTCCGCCGCCGCCGATGGCGTCGGCGCGCGCACGTCCGCCACGAAATCCGCGATCGTGAAATCAATCTCGTGCCCGACCGCCGAGATCACCGGAATACGCGACCGCGCAATTGCCCGCGCCACGATCTCTTCGTTGAAACACCAGAGATCCTCCAAACTCCCGCCGCCGCGCCCCACGATCAACACATCCAACCCGCCCCACGCATTTAACAAATCAATCGCCGCCGCCACCTCGTCCGCCGCCCCCGCCCCCTGCACCCTCGCCGGCGCCAGCACGATGTGCAGATTGGGAAACCGCCGGGAAACCACGTTCAAAATATCGCGAATCGCCGCGCCCGTGGGAGAGGTCACGATCCCGACATGCTGCGGCAGCAACGGCAGCGGACGCTTGCGCGCTTCGTCAAAGAGTCCTTCCAGACGCAGCTTTTCCTTGAGCGCCTCGAAGCGCGCCTGCAACGCCCCCTTGCCCCCCGCCTCGATCCGACGCACGACAATCTGATATTCACCGCGCGCCTCATACACGCTGATGTCGCCAAACGCACGCACCAGTTGCCCGTCCGCCAGCGCGACCGTCGCCTCGCGCTGGCTGCCCCGAAAAAACACCGCCCGCAGTTGCGCGCTCGCATCCTTGAGTGTGAAGTAACAATGCCCCGACGCCTGGCGCCGGAAGTTGGAAATCTCCCCCTCAACCCACACCTGCCCAAAGGTGTCCTGCAACACCTCCCGCACGAGGCGCGTAATCTCCGAAATCTGAAAAACTTTTCGTCCCGAACTCATCCGATTTCCCCATCGGTAGGAATGCGGGGGACTTGGCGGAGACAAGGCCCTCGCATTCCTACGGCAACGTCTCTCGCACCCGCCGGATCTTCTTCGCCCGCCCGGTCGCCTCATCAACCTCGATGATGACCCCTTCCATCGCCACATCCTTGTCCGCCACTTCGAATTTGTTCGGCATCCCCGACAGCATGCTCGCCGTGACCGCCGCCAGATCCCGCCCGATCGCCGAATCTCGCGGTCCCGTCATACCCAAATCCGTAATATACGCTGTACCCTTGGGCAAGATCCGCTCGTCCGCCGTCGGAATGTGCGTGTGCGTCCCCACCACCGCACTCACCATGCCATCAAAATAACGCCCAAATACAACCTTCTCCGAGGTCGCTTCCCCATGAAAATCCACCAGGATGATTTTCCCCAGCCCCTGTTCCTTCTCCAAAATTCGCCGCACCGTCCGGAACGGATCCTCAACCGGTTTCATGAACACCCGCCCGATGGCGTTGATGATCGTCACCTTGTGCCCACCGGGCCCCTCCAGCGTCGTAAACCCCCGCCCCGGACACTCCGGCGCGAAATTTGCGGGACGCACAATGCGCGGCTCTCTTTCCAACAGTCCAATGATATCCCGCTGGTCCCACGTATGGTCCCCCAGCGTGATCGCATCGATCCCCGCGTCCAGCAATTCCATCGCCAGCGCCGCCGTCACCCCCCGCCCCGCCGCCGAGTTTTCCGCATTGGCCGTCACGAAATCCACGCTGCCGTCGGCGCGCAACCGCGTCGCCGCCTGCACCGCCGCCCGCCGCCCCGGGCCGCCCACAATGTCCCCAATCATCAAAATTTTCATCATTCCCTTTTGGCACCCTTTGCGCCTTTTTGCGGAAATTTCTTATCCGCGCAACACCCGAGATTCCGTCACCACCGCATCCATACGCACATCATGCGGCCCCATCGGGACCCGCTCCGCCAGTTGCGCTTCAAATGCCACACCAACCTTGAATGCGCGCACCGCACCGGACAGCATCCGGTCAAAATGCCCGCCGCCATGCCCCAACCGCCC
>CAMFEP010000161.1 GCA_945949405.1 Kiritimatiellales bacterium | reverse complement strand
GGGCGGCCGCTTGGCCGCCCTCTGTTCGCGTGCGTCGCGCTCATGTCCCAAATGCCTTCTGGATGTTCGCAGTCGTCATCACGTCCTGCGGCGCGCCATAGGCCACGCACGCCCCGTTCAACAACAAGACCTCGTCAAAAATCGCGCCGACGGAACGCAAGTCGTGATGCGCGGCAATGATCAAACTCCCGTTGTGCGCCAGTTCCTTCAGTAGCGCCGTGAGCGTGTCCTGGGACGGCTGATCCAGCCCCGCGTATGGTTCGTCGAGCAACAGCACGTGCGCATCCTGTGCCAGCGCCCGCGCGATAAACGCCCGCTGCTGCTGCCCCCCGGAAAGCGCGTTGATCTGCCGCTCCGCAATGTCTTCAATCGCCATCAACGACAACGCCCGGTCCACTGCCGCGCGATCCGCCGCGCCGAAGCGCCCCAAAATCCCCACATGCGCGTAGCGCCCCATCTCCACCAAGCCACGCACCGTCAGGGGAAAGTTCCAGTCGATTTTCTCACGCTGCGGCAGATACGCAATCTCGTGTGTGCTAGCCTCGATCGGCCGCCCGCGCCACCAGACCGCGCCGGAGGTCGATGGCGTGAGCCTGACGATGGCCTTCATGAGCGAACTCTTTCCTGCGCCATTGGCCCCCACCAGCGCCAGCGCCCGCCCGCAATGCGTTTCGAACGACACGTCATGCAGCGCGCACACATCGCCATAGTGCACATGCAAGCCGCGCACGGAAAGCGCGTGCGCGCCGCGATCTTTGGCCGCCTCGTGCGAGTGCGGCAAGGCATGCATGGCATCTACCGCGTCCATTGAAACTCCCACAGATCCCCCGCCTGCCCGTTACCCCACAACCGCCGCGATTGCGCCGGCAGCCCGTCCGGCTCCAGCGTCAATTCCACCACGCTCTGCCCCACGTCCGCCGGCCAGCTCACCGAGATTTCCACCGGAATGCGGCCTTCGTTCAACGGCAGCTGCACGTCCACCCCCACACGCAACGCCACCGGCGCACGCCCCTCCCAAAGCACGTTGGTTCCCGTCACCAGCCTCGCCATCTCCGGCGCATGCGCGAAGCGCAATTCCGCCCAGGCATGCACGCCCGACAGCGCGGGTGCCGCCTCGTCCTGCCGCGCAACCTCCGCATGCCCCCCCGCGGTGAGCCGCCACAACGGCAGCGCCAGCGCGCCCCAGACAAGCACGAATATAAAAACTTCAAGCAATGGCCGTCCACGCATGCTTATGGCTCCACCGGCCGCAACCCCGTGACAATCGCTTGCACATTGTTGCGCATCATCGCCTCGTAGGTGGGCCTGCCGGGATTTGGACTTCCCGCAAGCAACCGCTCACCGATCCGCACCCCGGTTTCCTGCACCATGTTTTGCAAAATCTTGGGGTTGCTTCCGACTTCGGGAAAGATCGCAATCACATGTTCACGGCGAATCGTGTCCACAATCTCTCGCAAATGTGCCGGGCTCGGTTCCTGTTCGGTTGAGAGCCCTTGGATCGGCAGCGCGGTGAATCCATAGTCACGGCAAAAATACCCGAACGCCGCATGTGCCGTGGCCAGCGTGCGGGCGTGGGGAGGAATCCGCGCCACGTTCTGGCGCACCCAGAGGTCTAGCACCTCGAGACGCTTGGCATAGTCCGCCTGCCCGGCGCGAAATTCGTCCGTCCCCGCCGGGTAAGCCGCCACAAACGCATCCGCCATCACGCGCACCCCGCGCTGCATGTTGTCGATGCTCTGCCACCAGTGCGGATCCTCGCCACCCGCATGGTCATGATCGTCTTCAGCCACGGCATACAACGATGGCAGTGTTGCCCCAATCTCGATCAACGTCTGATCCGTCCCCAAACCACCGCGCACATCATCCAGATACCGCTCCAAACCCTTGCCCGACGCCAGCACCAGCCTCGCCCCGTGCATCGCTTGCAAATCCGCCGGCGACGGACTGAACGTGTGCGGATTCGCCCCCGGCTTCATGATCGCGATCACCGTGACCCGCTCACCACCAATTTCCCGCGCCACATCCGACAAAATCGGATTGAGCGAGGCCACCACGAGCCGATTGCTATCCGCCAGGCCCGCGGACGCCATCACCCCCACACCCCACCCAACCATCCATCCCTTCCAGCCACGCATCCTCTATTGATATTGTATTTTCATTAAGAGGTCAAGCGCTTGGCGCGGCAATGATTCGTGGAAGGTGGTCCGGGGCCTCTGGACCCGGACGCCGGGCCTGCCCCTTACTCTTCGCCTTCCCATCGCCGCTTCTTGCCCTGCGCCGGTGGCGACGCCTGTCCGCTCCCGCGCCGCATCAGGTAAATCCCCGCCGTCAGGGCCAGCAGCGCCGCCGCCGTGGCCAGCAGGAACAGCGGCTTGGCCGAATAGTCCGTCACCACAATCCCGCGCACGAGCGCAATCACGCCCACGAGCATGATCATGTCTCCGTGCAAGGCGTTATCACGCAAATACCCTCTGGCGGCTTCAAGCAGCCCAATCCCGATCAGCACCATGATAAAGAACCCAAAAAATTCCTGAAACTCATCAACACGCAACAGCCAGCCCGGCGCGTTACCCAATTGACTGGCCAGCAACATCGCCAGCTCAACGGTGCCAAGCCCCACCGCCACCAGCATCAGCAACACCAACACCCCCACCAACACCCGCATCACCACAATCAAAATTTTATTTGCCGTTTCCATTGATACGCCCCGCCTTTCGTATGCCGCTACCCCCTCATGATAGCGCTAACCCACACTTTATCAAGCCACCACCATTTCACATAAATCCGAACTCGCCCGTGTCCGCGAAGGGCGATGGCAACGTGGTGCGCGTTTGGTTGCGCACCACATTCCTAACCGCGGCCTCCCCGCCCACCACCGCAACCAACCACCCCATAATCAAGCCCCTTTGCGCGGCACCGCCAATGCGCTACACTCGCACCCCATGGAAGCCACGCTCCCAGAGCACCTCGCCCTGATCGCCGGCAAAGGCGCCTACCCGCGCCTGCTCGCCGAATCCGCCCGCACCCAGGGCGTGCAACGCC
>CAMFEP010000160.1 GCA_945949405.1 Kiritimatiellales bacterium | reverse complement strand
GGGGGTACGATCGATGCGCCGCGCTTTGACAAGCAGGCCTTTAAACAAGCCCTGGCGGAACTGGCGATGAAAGCCGCGGGCAATGCCGCGCTTGAAGAAGTTAAAAAACGCGCGGCGGAAGAAGGCAAGAAACAGGGATCGAAAGTGTGGGGCGAAATTTTAAAGCAAATTCCGGTCGGGGAATGATATAAACCACTGATGAAACCGCCTTCGCTGTGTATCCGTGGCTTCAATTCTTAGGGGGCAGCATGTCCGTTCGTGTACGTTTCGCGCCGAGTCCGACGGGGCAGGTGCATATTGGGAATATTCGCGCGGCGATTTTCAACTGGCTGTTCGCGCGTCATTCCGGTGGGAAGTTTTTGCTGCGCATCGAGGATACCGATCGCGAGCGTTCGACGCCCGAAGCGGTGAAAGCCGTGTTGGATGCCATGGACTGGCTGGGGCTCAACGTGGATGACGAGCCGGTTTATCAATCGTCGCGCCGCGAGGCGCATCTGGCGGCGGCGGAAGAATTGTTGCGGCGGGGCGCCGCCGTGCGCGAGGACAAGGGCGGCACGGGCAAGGGCGAGGCGGTGGTTTTTCGCATGCCGAAGGAAACGGCGGAATTCGAGGACATCATCAAGGGGCGGCTTCAGAAGGACGCGAAAGACGTCACGGATTTCGTGATCGTGCGATCGGATGGCAACCCGGTGTTTCACCTGGGCAACGTGGTGGACGATATTCAGATGGGGATCACGCATGTCATCCGCGGGGATGATCATGTGGAAAACACCTTTCGCCATGTGGCGCTCTACCGCGCGCTGGGGGCCACGCCGCCGCGTTTTGCCCATCTCCCCATGATCGTGAATGCCCAAGGCAAGCCCTACTCCAAGCGCGACGGGGCGGCGTTCGTGGGTGAGTTCCGCGAAAAGGGGTTTTTGGCGGATGCGCTATTCAACTATCTCGCCTTGTGTGGCTGGTCGCCGGGAGATGATCGTGAAGTGATGTCACCGGATGAACTCGTGGCGGCTTTTACGCTCGAGCGTGTGCACCCATCGCCAGCGCAGGTCGATTTGACCAAGCTGACCTGGATGAATGGGGAGCACCTGCGGCGCCGCCCGGTGGCCGAGCGCTTGGCGGGTTGCCGCGCCGATCTGGCGGCGCATGGGCTCTGGCGCGAGGGGCAGGATGAGGGGTATCTGGTGCGTGTGGTGGAAGCGATGGCAGAGCGGCTGAAGCTCTATACGGACATGGCGGCGCAGGCCGGGTTCTTTTTTACTGAGGAGTTTCCGTATGATGATAAAGTGGTGCAAAAGCGTCTAAAGAAGCCGGGGATTGCGGAAGGGCTGACGGCCTTACGCGCGGCTTGGGCGGTCTTGCCCATCTTTACGGCGACGGCCTTGGAGGAATCGTTGAAGGCCGTGGCGGTGGCACGCGGCGTCAACCCGGCTGAATACATTCATGCCTCGCGTGTCGCGGTCTCGGGGCTGGGTGTAGGGCCAGGGTTGTATGTGATGCTGGAGGTCCTTGGCCGCGAGCGGGTTTGCAAGCGGATCGACCGCACGCTGGGAATGCTGTAGACTCATTCAATGTCGACATCCAAACAACGCATGATTGCCATTGTCGGGCGGCCCAACGTGGGGAAGTCCGCAATTTTCAACCGCTTGGTGGGGAAGCGCATTGCCATCGTGCATTCCGAGAGCGGCGTCACGCGCGACCGGTTGGTCTGCGACGCGCATTGGGCCGGGCAGTCCTTTCAAGTGGTGGACACGGGTGGCGTGAGCAACGTGGATCGCGAGACGCGGCCAGGTGTGATCGAGGCCGGCGTGTACAAGCAGGTGGAGGCGGCGCTGGCGGATGCGGCGGTGGCCTTGTTTGTGGTGGATATTGAAGCCGGACGCGTGGCGCTGGATGAAACGGTGGCGGACTGGCTGCACAAAAGCGGCTGCCGCACGATCGTGGTGGCGAACAAGTCCGACAATCCGGAACGCGATGCTGCTGTCGCTGATTTTCAACGCTTTGGGTTTCCCGTGTTTCCCGTGTCGGCGTTGCATGATCGCGGTTTCCCCCCCTTGATGCGCGCCGCGTTGCAGGGGCTTCCGCCGGTGGAAACCAATGACGACGGGACACCGGTTGAATCACGCGCCTCCACGGACGCGCTGCGTGTGGCGGTGGTGGGGCGGCCGAACGTGGGCAAGTCCTCATATATCAACCGGCTGCTCGGGGATGATCGGGTGATTGTATCGGAAATTCCGGGGACCACGCGCGACAGTATTGATATCCCGTTCAGCGTCGGGTCGGGTCCCACGGCCAAGCGGTACATGCTGATCGACACGGCGGGGGTGCGGCGTGGCGGGAAGATTGACAATCAAGTGGAAAAGTTCAGCCGCATGCGCACGGAAGATACGATCGAGCGCGCGGGAATTGTGGCGCTGATGATCGATGCTTCGGCAGGGCCCACTGCGATGGATAAAAAAATCGCGGCGCTGATCGCGGAGCACCGGCGCGGCGCGGTAATCTTCGTCAACAAATGGGATCTCGCGAGCGCCACGCAACGCGCGTATGAGCCGGCGTTGAAGGACGAACTGCCGTTTTTGGCGCACTGTCCGGTGGTGTATCTCTCCGCGCACGACGGCTACAATATCCGGCGCAGCCTCGAAGCCATCGATCAGGTGGCGGAGCAGGTGCAGATGAAACTGCCCACGGGGATTTTGAATCGCGTCCTGCTCGATGCCGCCGAGCGGGTCCAGGCGCCAGCCAAGGGCGGCAAGCGCCTGAAGGTGTTTTATGCGACGCAGGTGGGCCGCGATCCGATTCGTATTCGGCTTTTTGCCAACGGCGCGGACGGCGTGGCGCCGGCATATCGTGAGTATTTGATTCGCATGTTGCGCGAGAAATTCGGGCTGGAAGGGGCACCGATCGAACTGCAGTTCACCCCCCGGCGACGCGAAGAACGGGCGCCACATGGCAGGCCATCGGGGGCCGCACCCCGCAGCGGCGTCAAGGCGCGGCGAACTGGGGCGAAGAAACCGGTGCGGCGGTAAGCAAAGCGGCTGAAGGCGAACCGCAGAAAATCGAACAGGAATCTTTGAGCGGCGAAGTTCGGACACTTCGACATTCTGCGGTTCTTTGTTCGCTGACCCTCTTGGCACTCCCTGATCCTCGCCTAGCGTCTTGCTGAGGCTCAGAAGAAGGAAGCCGGCATGCAGAAAGTGATTGCGTTAGTTGTATACTATATGTATAGATCGCATTCATGTCCGCACGCATCCCACTTCTG
>CAMFEP010000159.1 GCA_945949405.1 Kiritimatiellales bacterium | reverse complement strand
TCGACGAACTCGGCCCCCAACACAGGGCCACAGGCGCCCTGATCGTGTATACCAGCGCCGACTCCGTGTTCCAGATTGCCGCCCACGAGGAAATCATTCCCCTGCCCGAACTCTACCGGGCCTGCGAAATTGCCCGCAAACTCTGCGACGCCTTTCCTATCGGCCGCGTCATCGCCCGCCCGTTCAGCGGCGCACCCGGGCACTTCAAGCGTACCGAAAATCGCCGTGATTTTTCCTTCCCACCGCCCGAACCCACCATCCTCGATCGCCTCCAGGCCGCCGGCGTCCACACGGTGACCGTGGGCAAACTCGATGACATCTTCGCCCACCGCGGCATCTCCGAATCGCACCACGTCGAAAACAACCCGCGCGCCCAAACCGCCCTGCTTGACCTCGCCCGCGCCCGCCGCGCCAACCAGTTCGTCTTCGCCAATCTCATCGACTTCGACATGCTCTACGGCCACCGCCGCGATCCCCGCGGCTATGCCGACTGCCTCGCCGACACCGATCGCTTTCTCGCCACGTTTCTCCCCTTGGTGCCCCCCGAAGATCTCGTCATCATCACCGCCGACCACGGCAACGACCCCACCTTTAAAGGCTCCGACCACACGCGCGAGTATGTGCCCCTGCTCGTGCGCCACGCCTCCTGCACCGGCCAAAATCTCGGCATCCGCGACGGCTTCTTCGACATCGCCCAAAGCCTCGCCTCATTTTTCGCGATCCCCCCCCTGCCCCGCGGCCGTACTTTCTTAGAGGTTGGACGTTGAACGTTGGGCGTTGGACGTTTCCGAAACTTCGCCCACTTCGACTTTCGACCTTAAACTTTCGACTTTCGACAATCCCGATCTTCGACCTCTCAATCCTCCTCGCCATCCTCGCCTTCACCCTGATCCACCTCCCACCGCGCCTTCTTCTACTCGACACCATGACCGTCGGCGGCGACACCCCCGCGCACAACTACCTCGCCAGCCACCTGCGCGAATCCCTCTTTCATCACGGCCAGATCGTGAGTTGGGCCCCGGGCTGGTGGGCCGGCTTCCCCGCCTTTCAATATTATTTCTGCCTGCCCTACCTCCTCATCGCCCTCGCCAGCCTCCTGATCCCCTTTAACATCGCCTTCAAACTCGTCAACGTGCTCGGCATCCTCGCCCTGCCCGGCGCCGCCTACGCCACCGCCCGCCTCATGCGCCTGCCCCGCCCCGCCCCGATCCTCCTCGCCATCGCCATGCTGCCCTGCCTCTTCGTCAAAACCCACACGATGTGGGGCGTCAACGTCTTCAGCACCCTCGCAGGCATGATCGCCAACAGCCTCAGCTTTCCCATCATGCTCCTCACCATCGGCGCGATCTACCGCGACGCCCGCGACGGCCGCGCCCGCTGGTCCTCAACCACCCTCGGCATGCTGCTCGTCGCCTCGCATTTCTTCACCTCGATCATGGCCGCCGTGACCCTCGCCGCCCTGCCCCTGCTTCTCCCGCCCGGCGAACGCCTGCGCGCCCTGCGCCCGATGCTCGTCACCGGCCTGCGCGTCGCCCTGCTCATGGCCTGGTGGCTCATCCCACTCGTCGCGACTCGCGTTTGCAGCGTCGACTTCGGCACCAACTGGTCCCTCTCCCTGCCCGACACCCTCCCGCGCTACGCCCTCGCCCTCATCCCCCTCGCCCTCGCCGCGCTCCTCACCAACCGTCGCACCCCGCACCGGCCCGCCGTACTCCTGCTCGCCTGGATGTTCGGCGCCGCCGCCGCCCTCTTTCGCTGGGGCTTCGACCTCTCCCCCGTCTTCGTCAACGTCCGCCTCTGGCCTTTCGTCTGGTTCGGCCTCCTCGCCCTCGCCGCCATCGGCCTTGCCCAACTCGCCCGCGCGCGCCCCGCGCAGCCCCTTCTCGTCCTCGCCCTGCTCGCCACCGGCATGATCCAGATCACCGCGCAAGAACGCGTCACCTGCAACGGCATCGCCACCCTGCGCGATTGGGCCGAGTTCAATTATGGCGGACTCGAGCGCCGCCCCGGCTACGCCACCTTCCGCGACTTGCTGCTGCCCCTCGATCACACTCCCGGACGCCTCGCCAACGATCTTGCCGAAGAGAACAACGCCATGGGCTCCTCACGCATCCTGGAAGCCGTGCCCCACCTCATCGACAAACCCGTCCTCGAAGGCGGCCTCGTCAATTCCGCCCTGTCGTCCTATTTCGCCTATTACATCCAGTGCGAAATGTCCGAGAACTGCGCCGGCTACCCCACGCTTGTGAACCCCACAACCTTCAACCTCGTCAACGGCACGCGTCACCTCGAACTGTTCAACGTGAAACACTTCCTCGCCCGCTGGCCCACGGTGCAGCACGCCCTCGCCGCCTCGTCCGCCTGGAAACGCATCCGCGCCTCCGGCGATTGGCAACTCTACGAACTCCTCACCCACGACGGCAGCTATGTCTTCATTCCGAAATACTTGCCCACCGCCGTCCCCACCGACGACTGGCGCACCTACGCCCTCGAATGGTTCTACACCCCCGAACTCCTCGACCACCCCTTCGTCTTCTTCCCCCCCAATGACCAATGCCCAATCACCGAATCATCCAATCATCCAATCATCCAATCCCCCTCCCAATTCCGCCATCTCCTCTCCTCCGCCCGCGCCAACAACGGCGACATCGACGAATGGCTGCACCTCGGCCCCTTCCCCTATTCCCCCAAAATCCCCGATCCCCTCGCCTTCGCCCCAATTCCCGAAACCGGTCTCGATCCGCGCGAAGGCGACACCCTCGCCGGCCACACCTGGCGCATGCTCTTCACCCGCAGTCCCATTTTTCCCGGTCGTTTCTATGACCACACGGAGTACCTCGTCGCCTACAGCTTCGTAAATATTTTCTCGCCCACCGATCGCGACGCTCTACTGCACCACGCCAACGACGACGGCGTCGCCATCTGGCTGAATGATGCCCCCGTCGTGCGCGACACCATCACCGGCCTGAATAACTTCCACACCCAGCCCATCCACCTGAAACAAGGCCGCAACCGCCTGCTGCACAAGTCCGAGCAATCGGTCGGCGGCCACTTTTTCCACCTCCGCCTCACCGACCCCACCAACCGCCCCTTCCCCGACATTACCGTCACCACCGCCCCCTCCCCGCCCTCCCTCTCTGCCTCCGACAGGTCTCAGGTTTCAGATCTCATCCCTTCCTCAAACTCCCCCGGCATCCTCTCCGAATCCCTCTCACCCAACCGCATCCGCTTCACCACCGACGCCATCGGCCTGCCCCACATCATCAAGTGCAGCTATTTCCCAAACTGGAAAGTCAAAGGCGCTGCCGC
>CAMFEP010000158.1 GCA_945949405.1 Kiritimatiellales bacterium | reverse complement strand
CGCCTCGAAAAAACGCCCGCTTGGGGCAAATCTGCCATTCCATATTCGCATCCCGGCCTGCGGCCGGGCAGCCAAGCGCACACCGCGTTTGCCATCGGCCGCCATCGCGCCGAAACGGCGCGATGGCGGATTGGGATGGGGGGGAGGGAGGAGGCGTGTCGTGCGAGTCATGAGTTACCTGCCAGTTCGTTATACACCAGGAGGGTTTTTTCGGCGGTGGTGCGCCAGGTGAAGTGGGCGGACTGGGGGGGGCCTTTGCGGGAGAGGGTGTCGGCGAGGGATGGGTCGGTGAGGACGGATTCGATTTCGCGGGCGAAGCCGTCGATGTCGTCGGGGGCGACGAGGAGGGCGGCGTCGCCGGCGACCTCGGGGAGCGCGCCGGCGTTGCTGCAGATCACGGGCAGGCCGCAGGCCATGGCCTCGACGACTTGCAGGCCGAAGCCTTCGTAACGTGAGGGATGCACGAGGGCGTCGGCCTTTTGGTAGAGGGAGACGAGGTCGTTGTCCGAGACATAGCCGGTCCATTGCACGGCGTCGGCGATGTTCAATTGCGCGGCGCGTTGCATGGCTTCGGGGTAGCGCGGGTCGGGCGAGCCGGCGACGAGCAGGCGGCAGGGAAAAGGCAGGTGGGCGCGCGCGCGGGCGAAGGCTTCGATGAGGATGGGGAGATTTTTGTAGGGGTCGGCGCGGCCGACATAGAGCAGGCGGCGTTCGGTGGCGTTGGATTTGCGCGGACGACTGGAGGGCGGGCGGAAGCGTGCGGCGACGCCGTTGTGGATGGGGCAGAGTTTGGTGCGGCCGCCGGCGGGGATTTCGAGCATGCGGGCGATGTCGGCGGCGGAGGCGGCGCTGACGGTGACGACGCGATCCGCGCGCGCGCCGATTTCGAGCATCAGGCGGCGGTAGAGCGGATAGAGGCGGGCCTTGCGCGAGCGCGGGGCGTGGTCGCGGAAGAGCAGGGGGATCACATCGTGGATGGTGACGACGCAGCGGATGCGGCCCTGGCGGTTGCGGGGGAAGGCGAGGAGCGGGATCATGTAATTCGTGGAGTGAAAGAGATCGATGCCGAGGCGGCGCAGGTCGCGCGGGAGTTGCCATTGGCCCATGGGTGAGAAGAGGCCGTAGGGCACCAAGTGCATGCGGAAATTCAGAGCGGCATCGAGGTCCAGTTCCTGGATCGTGCGCTGCATGACGGCTTCGTCGTTGAAGATCAGGGTGTATTCGTGGGTGCGGTCGAGGACGGCGAGGTTGCGCACGAGTTCGCGCGTGTACTCGCCGATGCCGGAGATGTGCGCAAAAATCCAACGGGTGTCGATGGCGATTTTCATGATGGATTACAGGGCGGCCAGGCGGCCGCCCCTCCCGCAGTCGAGATTTGACCGCGTCCGGAGGCCGCGGTCCACCTTGGCGAAACGTGAATAAAAAAAAGCATTTATGCGGACTCCAGAACGGATTCATAGGTGGCGAGGGTTTCGCGGGCGGTGTGGTCCCAGCGGTAGCGGGCGGATTGGGTGTGGCCGCGGTCGACGAGGGTGCGGCGCAGGGTGGTGTCGGAGAGGAGGCGCTGGGCTTCGGTGGACCAGTGGTCGGGGTCGAAATCGGTGAGGATGCGGGCGGCGTCGCCGAGGACTTCAGCGAGGGAGCCACCGTTGGAGGAGAGGACGGGGGTGCCGCAGGCCATGGCTTCGAGGGGGGGGAAGCCGAAGCCTTCGTAGAAGGAGGTGATCAGAAAAAGTTCGGCGCCGGCGTAGAGGGCGGGGAGGGTTTCGTCATCCACGGTTTGGATGAGGCGGATGGCGGCGGCGCGGGGGGAGCGGCGGATGCGGTCGAGGATCGGTTCGACTTTCCAGCCGAGGCGCCCGGCGATGACGAGCAGGCCGTCGAAGGATTGCATGCGCTCGAAGGAGTCGATGAGGAGCGGGAGATTTTTGCGCGGTTCGACGGTGCCGACGGTGAGGAGATAGGGGCGGTCGAGGCCGAGGGTGGTGAGGGTGGCACGGATGCGGGCATCGTCGGGGCGGGAGAAACTTTCGGCGATGCCGAGGTGGATGGGGACGACGCGGTCGGCGGGGACGTGGAGGCAGTCGCGGATTTCGTCGGCGCTGAAGTGGGAGTCGGTGAGGATGCGGTCGGCGCGGGCGGCGGTGGCGGCGATGTGGGTGCGGAGGTAGTCGAGGTTGCGGGACTCGGCGAACTCGGGGTGGCGCACGAAGCTCATGTCATGGATGGTCACGACGGCCTTGCCGCGGCGCAGGGGCGGGATGATGAAATTGGGGAAGTGGAAGAGGTCGGCGCGGCCGGCGAAGGCGTCGAAGGGCGGCCAGTGGAGGGTTTTCCAGGATTTTTGGGCGAGGCGGCCGGGGCACCAGCCTAGGGACTGGGCCCGCGCGTGCTGGACGGGGAAGGGCAGGCCGCGCTTGCGGAAGTCGAAGAAAAAGAGGCGAAGGTTATGCCGGTCCGCAAGGCGATCGAGGTGTTGCACGAGCAACTGGGTATAGCGTCCCACCCCGGCGCGCTGGGCGATGGCCGCCTGCACGTCGATACAAATATCCATGGGCACAGGGTAGGGGGGAAAGGAAGGGGGGAAAAGGGAAAAGGAAGGGGCGGGGAGATTACGATTAGATTGTTCCGCCGAGACATATGATGCAAATGCGTGCATCTTTTCGGGGTCGGAGTCGGTATCGGCGTCGGGATCGATTCCGATTCCGATACCGACGGCGACCCCGATTGGGTTGCGGGCGTAGCCCGCCTTAGGATTACGAGCAGGATTAGGATGGGAGGCGCAGCCATCTTGACACACCCCCTTCCGGTGGTAGAGTTTGGGGCAAGGGGTTACGCGCCGTTGTGGCGTGAACAAAAAAGGAGAGAGTGTATGCAACGTAAGTGCATGGCAGCAGTCCTGGCGGTTTCGATGCTTGCGATGGGTGCGGCGCGCGCGGCGGATGAAGAAAAGGCGGATGACAAGGGGGCGACGACGCCGTTTCAGATCTCGCTGTGGAATCCGGTGCAACTGTACGACGCGGACACGGCGGTGCATGGGTTGCGGTTGAACCTGATCTACGGGAAAAACGAATCCGTGTCGGGTCTTGATCTGGGCATTGCCAACCGGGTGGGTGGCGATTTCAACGGGGTTGCGCTGGGATTGATCAACTGCGCGGGGGACGATGTGACGGGATGGCAGATCGGCGTGCTGTCGCATGCGCGCGGTGACCTGAATGGGCATCAATTCGGTTTGCTGGCTTGCACAGAAGGCGAAGTCAACGGAAGCCAGTGCGGCGTGGTGGCGCTGTCGAAGGGCGGAGTGAATGGTGAGCAGCATGGGGTTGTCGCCTGCACACAGGGCAATGTGGACGGCG
>CAMFEP010000157.1 GCA_945949405.1 Kiritimatiellales bacterium | reverse complement strand
CGCGTGGATTTATCCCTGACTGCATTCAGCCGGTACTGTTTGCATCGTTCCGCCAAGGCCGGGGTCGAGGCGCTGCTCGCATCAGCGGGCAAGAGCGCCGCGAGCGCCGAAGTATTGGAACGCTATCAGGCAGGCATCGCAGAAGCCTTTTCCGATGGCGGGCTGAAAGTGGATGCGGCCTACGAGGCGATTTTGAAGGTGGTGCGCAAGCACAACCTCCGGATGGGTGTGTTGAGTTCGCTGGATGCCGCCACGACCGAGGCGCTCTCCCGCAAGTTGGATCTCGCGTCCCATGGCGCCGTGATGTTCACCATTTCCGCGAACGACCAGCGTGCCTACAGCGGGGATCACTGGATGCACCTGGCGCGCCGGGTTGAAACGGCGCCGCGCCGTTGCGTCACGATTTGCACGCAGTCGGATTCCTGCCAGGCAGCGCTGGCGGCACGGATGCGTTGTATCGTGCGGCCCGATGCATACACGGCCTTCCAGGACTTCAGCGGCGCGGATAGCGTGACCGAGCATATTACGCCGGCGGTGATCGAACTGGTGCTGGACGTCAAGGCGGAGTAGGGTGCGGTTCGGGCGAACGCCCGTGCGCGGAGCGCCCGGGCCACCTTCGTGGTTTTGCATGAAGGAAAGTGCCATGCCGGATTCCAAACCCGAAGGCGTTCTTCCCGAGACTGCCCGCCTGCTGGCGATTGTGGCCAGGCTGCGCGGGCCGGGTGGGTGCCCTTGGGATCGCGAGCAGACGCTGGACAGCCTGAAGCCCCACCTCCTCGAGGAATGCTACGAGCTGCTCGAAGCCGTGGATTCCGGCGATCCTGTGCATCACCGCGAAGAGCTTGGCGACGTGCTGTTGCAGGTGGCCTTGCAGGCCCAGATGCGTGCCGAGACGGGCCTTTTCGATTTCGAAGCCGTGGCGCGCGCGCTGGCGGATAAGCTGGTGCATCGTCATCCCCACGTTTTCGGCGACGTCCAAGTGGCGAATTCAGACGAAGTCTTAAAAAACTGGGACGCGATCAAGGCCAAGGAAAAGAAGGCCGAGCGCGAGTCCGCGCTCGACGGTATTCCACAACAGTTGCCGGCGCTGTTGCAGGCGCAACGGCTGCAAGCACGGGCCGCACGCGTGGGGTTCGACTGGCCGGAGGTTGCCGGCGTTCTGGAAAAGATTGACGAGGAACTGCGGGAAGTGCGCGAGGCCATGGCGGGGGGCGATGCGGCGCGCGTGGAAGGCGAACTGGGCGACCTGCTTTTTTCCATCGTGAATTTTTGCCGGTTCCAGAAGGTCGATGCGGAGCAGGCGCTGCGTGGGAGCACGGGGAAATTTGTGCGGCGATTCCGGGAGATTGAGGCACGGCTCAAGCGAGAAGGCCGGCGCGTGGCGGATGCCACGCTGGAGGAGTTGAGCGGACATTGGGAGGCGGTGAAGGCGGGGGAAGGGTGAGGAATTAGAATCCTTTCGATCCGGATACACGATTTTGCGTGTATTTTTTCGGCGTCGGAGTCGGGGTCGGAATCGGGATCGATTCCGATTCCGATAGCGACCCCGACGCCGATTGGGTTGCAGGTATCAGCAAGTCTTGCGCTTTCGAGAGAACAGCAGATTGACGAACCGCAGAATTATGAATGACGATGTTTCGGAGTTGGATGGAAACGTCAAGCACCTGCCTGACTTCGATATTCTGCGGTTCAGGATTCGTCAATCTATGGTGATACGGCGACGCCAAAAGCGACCAAGGCTCAATTGGGTTGCGGGCGGTTGCCCGCCTTACGATTATTGCCGCAGGCGGTAGAGGCGGGTGTTGGCGGGGGTGTTGGTGTCCGTCCAGGTTTGCACGTTGCCGGTGGCGGTGAAACTGTCCAGCGTGCCCCAGGTCCAAGGCCAGGTTCCCTGTTTGATCAGGACATCATAGGCCAGGCCATCGACGAGATTTGAGGCGGTGAGGGAGAAGGCGCCGGAGGTGTAGGCGGTGTCGGAAACTTTGGGTGGGCGAACAAAAAAGCAGGTAGAAGTTTTCGAGAAAAGCATCCCAATACACATTCGTGCCGACAAAGGGGATGCCGTGACTGCCTGCTCCACATTGTGCCCGATCCGACAAGCAGGTGAAGCCCTGAACAGGCACCTCATTGCGCGCGAGTTTACGGCACAGAATTCCAAGCTCGCCAAAAAACTCGTCAAAATCATAACTAGTAGCCGCCCCGCTCTGTCGGGGCGCATGCACGGCGACGGAGCGCCGTGGCTACAATTTCAACATGACACACGACTCGATAATCTTGCACGAAATTATGCCATATGGTGGCCAGGCGGCCGCGCCTCCCGGGGGCAGAAATCAGGCGCGGGTGGCGGTGTGTTGGAGCACGCGGGCGCGGACGGACTTGGGGGGCAGGATGGGGCGGGTGCGTTCGGCTTCGAGTTTTTGGCGCAGGGCTTCGAGTTCGGCCTGGGCGCGCTTGTGGGCTTCGTGCAGGGTGACGAGTTCCGATCCGCCGGCGTCGCGGGCGAGGCAGGCGAAGCCGGTGCGCAGGTTGGTGAGGGGGGAATCGGGAAGCACGCTGCCATCCCCCAGCAGGTGCGCCACGGCGAGGACGTTCAGCGGGCCGAAGGCGGTGCCGTCCGCGAGGTTGACCATCCATTCCATCTGCAAGGCGGCCACGTCGCGCGCCCGGACCCAGGTCTGTTTGTCACGCGACAGTTCATGATCGGGACCGATGCGGCACTGGCAGGCCCAGGCGTGAAGTGCGGAGTCCTCGGTGGGGCCGATCACCGAGCCGTCGTCGAGCTTGAGATACCACAGTTTGGCGGCGGTTTGGGCTTCGCGTTCACGGCGTTGGGCTTCACGCTCCTGATTCAACCGCGTGACGGCCTGCGTCGTGGATTCCAACTGGGTGGTGGACTGGCGCAGCTTTTGCACCAGTTCGTCCTCGCGTTGCCGCCGGGCTTCACGTTCGGCGGATAGTTCCGCTTCCGCCCGCGCCAATGCCGCGTCACGTTGCGGGCGTTCGAGGGCTTCCGGAGCGGACTGTGGTGCGGCGGTTAGGGCGGTGGCCTGCGCGGCGGCGAGGGCTTTTTTCTGCTTCTCGATTTCCTGGCGGGCGGTCTCAAGGATTTGGGTGGTGCTGTAGGCATCCTCCTCAAGGGCCCTGGCGCGGACGCGCAACTGCGCCAATTCTTCCAGCAGGCGTGGATCCGCGGCGGGTGTGGACGTGGGGTCCGATTCCGGCGTGCGAGATTTGGCGCGCTTTGGTTTGACGGGGGAGGCCGTGCTTTTTGGCGAGGAAGAAGAGGAATCGCCGGGCAGAGGCCCCTTTCCCTGAAGTTGTTTATGGGTGATCGACATGCGTCCGCCCTGCGTCTGCGCAGGTGTTTACTATGGGGAGAGGCTATTTGGGGGTCAAGAGTTTCTCG
>CAMFEP010000156.1 GCA_945949405.1 Kiritimatiellales bacterium | reverse complement strand
ACCGCGCCAGCCTTCACAGCGCCAAATCCACTGCAGAGGCTTCACCTTTTCGGGTGGAAGGATGAGAAAAGAAAAACATGGAATTATCCAGCCAAGATTGTACCTTAGGTTAGCCCTGAAGTTGTCCAACTGATGGGGGGAAGCTCATTGTTGTTCGATGACGAGCCAGGGGCCCGGGCGAGGAGATGAGCGGGAACATCATGGCGAGGGCGGAGTAGGCATGGTGGAAAATGAAAGTCTGACCCTACGCACCTGCCAAATTAGGACACTACCAAACGGCGTGTGGAATTGAAGTATGGCGAATGGATGCGATACAATATCCGCCTCATCATGTGCCTCATGCGTTTCATCAAATTATCCATGGTGGTGTTTCTGATTGGGTGCTCGCTGCGGACTTTTGCGCAGAGCATTCCGATTGTGAATGCTGGATTTGAGGCGAATGTGATCGGGGCGGGGACGTTTCAGGTGCTGACGCCGGCGGGGTGGAGCCGGTGGGATCCGGGGCTGATCATCAACAACTCGGCGAACGCGGTGGGCTTGATCCGGCCGGATTTGCCGCAGCCGTATTTTCCGGCGGGAGCGCCGGAGGGGAGCCAGGCGGCGCTGGTGTTTCTGGCGGGGCCGCAGGCGGTGGAGGCGGGGTTGCAGCAGACCCTGGCGGCCACCTTGCAGGCGAACACGCGCTACCGGTGTGCGGTGCAGGTTGGAAATATTGCGTCGGGCACGTCGTTGCCCGGTTCGGCGGATGGCGGGAATGTATTTTACAATCTGGAGGGATTTCCCGGATATCGAATTGATGTTCTGGCGGGCACGAATGTGGCGGCGTCAGACAACAACAGCATCGGGGCGACGATTCCGGAAGGCGAATTTCGCGAGGCGCGCTTTTTCTTTGATACCGGTCCGGCGCCGGCGCAATTGGGGCAGGCGCTCGGCATCCGGCTGGTGAATTTGAAGCATCCCGGCACGACCAACGCGCCAAATATCGAGGTGGATTTTGATGCGGTCAGCCTGACGGCGGGATCGATTCCGGCGGCGGCGCAAATGGGCATCGCGCGCCCGGGCGAGCAAACCGAGATCAGCATCTCCGGTACGACGGGCGCGACGTATCGCGTGGAGTATGCCGATTCTCTGTTGGCGGCGAGTTGGTCGACGCTGACGAATGTCCCCATGCCGGTTTCACCCCAAATCGTTTTGGATGCCGAGCCGGCCGGCAACCCGACCAACCGGTTTTATCGGGCGGTGGTGGAGTGAGTCGCGTGGGCACCCGCGATGAAATACTTCGGAACGAAAGCAGGGCAGGAATCCCGTGGCTTGCTTCAACTGCGCGAGGGCGCTATGATCCGGCCACTGGAACTGGAGGCGGGCATGATCCTGGTGGTGGATGACGATGCGGGTATCGTGAAGCTGTTGCGGACCGCGTTGGAAGCGGAAAAATTCGAGGTGCTGACGGCGGCGGACGGGGTTGAGGCGTTCAAGCTTGTGCGCACGTCGAAATGCAAGTGCCTGGTGCTGGACATGAAAATGCCGCGCATCAACGGCGCGGAACTGCTGCTGCTCATGCAGGCGGAGAACATCCACGTGCCGACGATCGTGATGGCCGGCTTTGGCGATTACCAAGAAGGCGAGCTCAAGGAATTCACCAACGTGGTGAAATTTTTGCACAAGCCGTTCAAGCTGGAAGACATGGTGGCGGCGATCCGGAAGTTCGCGAAGCGGTAGCCGCCCGGTGACAAACTCGTTCTCGGGGAACGGACACGCCTTACGGCGTTACTACGAACGGGATTCCCTTACACGCCGCCCACGGGCGGGGTGATTTTTTCGCGGCTGCCGGTGGCGCCGGTGCGCGACTGTCCGCCGAACCGGGATCCCATGTGGCGCCAGCCGGCACGCAGGCGGGCCATGCTGCCTTGCCAGGTGATGGCGCTGCCAAGGGCCACGGCACGACCCAAGGCCAGGCTGGAGTCCATGGCGCCGCGGCTGACGGCGGCCACGGGGCGGAGCAGGAAACTATCCATGACCGCGGCGGTGGCATCGATCGCGGCGGTGACGCCACTGCGGATTTCCTCCTGCATTTTGGGTGGGCGGGCGGCGACGGGAATCTGGGCCTCGACCGGTTTGCGGATGCGCTGGAGCACGTCGCCGATCACGATGCGTTTCACGTCATCGAGAAACTCGCGCAATTTTTGGCGGATCGTGTGTTCGGCCTCCTCCTGGTTCCATCGGCCGAAGGAGCGGCAGCGGTCGAGCGCGGCGTGGCCGGTGACGGAAGTCATCAGGCCGGCGCCGACGCCCTCGGCGATGTCATCGGCGAAGCGGCCTAGCAGGGGCACGGAGGAGGTCAGATTCTGGAGCAGGTTGCTGCCGTAGTTGAAGATGTTGACCGAGGCCACGACCATGAAGACGTCGCGGAGGATGGCGCCCTGTTCACGCAGGGGCGGGCGGGTGTTGTAGATTTCAGACAGGCGCATGGTCATGCGCAGATTGCGGTAGAGGACGACGACGAGGTCGGCGGAGCGCCAGGGGCTCAAGGTGACGGCGAGCATGACATCGCGCACGCCGCGGGAAACTTCCTGGCGGGCCTGGGTATCCAGTGGGACGAGGGCGGGGGCGATGGCGAGTTCCTCGGCATCGAGCACGCAGCGGCGCAGGTCGGCGGCTTCGTCCCCGGCGGCGAGGGCTTCGCGCAGGCGATCGGTCTGGCGCAGCAGGCGTTCCTGCAGATCGGGGGGCAGGAAGGTGTTGGTGGCGAGGCGGCGCATGAGCCGAATTTGGAAGCGGGCATAGGCGCGCAGGGGGCGGCCCGTGGCGGTGGTGGGTTCGACACCGACGGGGGCATGGAGGGCGACCGGGCGGCGGCCGATGGTGGCCACGTACCAGACCAGCAGGGCGAGAATTCCCAGGCCGATGGCCAGGGCAAAGAGGGTGCCGAGGACCGGATGCACCGCGCGCAAGATGACATAGGCGCGGAGCAATTCGATCACGACGAAAAACGACAGCATCAGGCCGACGACCAAGACCGTCACCTGCACGATGCGCCAGAATCGTTGCAACATGCCAACCCCTTTAGAAACAGGAAGCATAGCGGATTGCGGGGGGCATGGGAAGGGGGATGCGTGGGTGTGTCAAAGCTCTTTAGAAATGTCCTATGTTTGAACTCAATAGAAATGTCCTCTTTTTATGACTCGGTCACGGTGGTCATTGTCGATGCGGCAGTCCGGCTTTCCGCCCCCCGAGAATGGGCCTTGTAGCTCGTCGGAGGGGGGCGGGAAGACGGGCGGTAGATGGCGGGGCGCTTTTTCCACGGGTGGTCTGCGGGTGGGCGCCAGGTCTTGCGGGGGGGCGCGACGGCGGTGACGGTCGGGGCCGGCGCCGGGGCGGGCGCATCGCGAAACGTCAGCAGGCGTCGGTCAT
>CAMFEP010000155.1 GCA_945949405.1 Kiritimatiellales bacterium | reverse complement strand
CGCGGGTTGAACATCAGATCCTTGTTCCAAGCCTCGAAGGGAATCGACGTGCGCGATTTCACAATGCGGTGGCCCGTTTTGCGTTTCACCTCAAGAAACACGGGACTCGAGCCGGGTGTTCCATAGGTGCGCACGCGCAATTTGAAGCGGTTGTAGGCGTCGACTTCCTTGGCGTGATGGAGTGGCAGCGAGGGGCCATCGAGCTGGATCGTGGTGATGTCGTATTCCGGCGGATTGCCGCGGCCATAGGGGTCGGGTTCGCAAAAGGGTTCGATGAAGCGGCGAATTTCGGGCAGGTAGCTGATGGGGATGATGTACTTGGCTTCGTGGCGGTCGAGCTGGATATCGAAGCGGGCGCGTTTTTTCTGGCGCGTGATGGGTGCGGCGGGGGTTGGCATCAGGGGGCCTTGGGTGCGGCGGGTGCGCCGCCGGTGCCGGGCGCCGGGGTCTTGAGTTGCGTCAATTGCGCGTCATAGATTTTGCGCGCCTTGTCCTCGAAATTGTTGCGCTCGGTTTCGCGGGCGGCCATCTCGGCTATTTTTTCCCGGCGGTGTTCTGTGTCGTAGCGCGCGCGCATGTTCTTTTCGAACTTGTCCTGCGCGTCGGCGAGGTTTGCGGCGGCACGTTCGGTCATGCGCGCGCGTTTTTCCTCGGCCTTGGCCTGGTCATCGAATGGCGGGCCCACGGGGGTGGCGCTGCGGCGGTGGATTGCGCCGTTGGGGAAGGACTTGGTATTGGCGGCATCCTTGGCCCATTCGTCGCGGGCCAGCGCCATGGCCTTGGAGGAGAGCTTGGTTTCCTCGAGGATATCGGCCTGCAAGGCGCGGAGTTGCTCGGGCGTCATAACCTCGACCTGCTCGGCGTCGGCCCGGTCGACGGTTTTGACCACAAGGAAAGACTCCGCCCGGACTGCGCCGGCGAGGAAGCCCGCGAAGATCAGCGTCATCACGAACAGGGTGCGTGCAAGCATCGGGTGATCGCCTTCCTAATCGAATGGATTCACATTGCTGCCGTTGGATTGGTTCCGTAGCATCCTTGCAGGGTGTGCCGGAGTCCATCCCATCCCACGGTATGTTAGCAGCAGGATTGGAGGGCGCTCAAACAAAATGCGGCCACGCCGTCTGGAATCTGCATGCTGAATTTAATCGCCGCGTCCATTATCTGGGCCTTTTCCTTCGGTCTGATCAAGCACAAGCTGGCGGTTGTGGGGATGGATCCGCTGTTCATCGCCTTTGCGCGGCTGGCCTTGTCGGCGCTGGCGTTTCTGCCCTTCGTTCCGTTTGCGCGGATTCCGCGCCGTCTGCTGCACCAGTGTCTGCTGCTGGGTGCGATCCAGTACGGCATGATGTATGCAGCCTACCAGTTTTCCTTCCAGTTTCTGGCCGCGCACGAGGTGGCGCTCTTCACGATCTCAACACCGGTTTTCGTGGCGCTCATCGACGATGTGTTCTGCCGCCGCTTCCGTCCCCGGTTTTTGCTGACGGCGGTGCTGGCGGTATGCGGGGCGGGGGTGGTGGTGACGGGGCATGCGGACACTGCGGCGCGGTTGACGGGCGTGCTGCTCGTGCAGGTGGCCAACGCCTGTTTTGCGTTCGGCCAGGTGGCCTACCGCCGGATTATGGCGGAGGAAAACGCGCGTGCCGGTGCTACTTCGCTGACCGACCTGGATGTGTTCGGGTTGCTATTTCTGGGGGGCATGCTCTTTGCCGAGGCGCCGGCTTTGCTGAGGGTTGATCCCGAGATGTTACTGCTTGGACCGGCGCAAATCTGGACCCTGCTGTATCTGGGCCTGGTGCCCGCGGGTGTTTGTTTCTTCCTGTGGAACGCGGGAGCCCGGCGCACCAACACCGGGATGCTCGCGGTCATGAACAATGCCAAGGTCCCGCTGGGCATTCTCGCCTCCATCCTCTGTTTTGGCGAATCGGCGAATCTGACGCGCCTGTCCATCGGCGCGGCGATTTTAGTCGTTGCCGTGCTGCTGAACCGGAGCCCTGCGGCCACGCCGGGGTGACGAGGAGTATGTATGCGCTCCGGGGGTTTGCGTTTTTTCTTTTGGCTTTGGTTGAGCGGTGGGGCGCTGGCCTGCGATCAAGTTGCCACGAATGTGCAAACGGAGGTGATGGGCCTCAACTCCCTGGTGTGGCGCACCAATGCGTTAAGGGATGACGGTGTTGACGCGGTGCGCCAGGGCAGGAACCGATTACCGATTGAAGTCTGGGCCCGCGACTCCTTGTTAAGCGATGCGGAGGTGGATGCGGTGATTCTGCCTGGCGGATTGGACCAGGAGGGGGGTGCATTCAGGGTGTCGCCCGAGATCATGGAGGTCCTCGCCCGTGCCGGCAAAAAGGTATTGGTGGATCAACGTGAAGGCGGAGTCGACCTCGCTCCGGAAGAAAGCCCCGTCCGCACCGTGAGGCTCAACTCGGCGTATTTGAAGATGCTGCAAGCGGATGGGGATGGTGGCGCCAATGTTTCCTTGAGTTCGACGATCGACATCGACACAGTTCGTGGAACCTACCAGTTGCGCGAGCTTGGGCTTGGGTTTCTCGATGACCGGCTGTGGTTTGTGCGCGAACTTCCCGAAGAAGATGACCTTGAAGACAGCGGCAGCGTTGGGCTGCAATTCCGCAAGGAGTGGTGAGGGAAGGGGATGAATTTTCTCGCGGAGGCGCGGAGAGCGCGGAGAGGGGGGGGAAATGCGGGCTTTTCATCCATCCCTGATTCGACTAGACTCCTTTTGTTCATTCGCCGAGGGGGCGATCGGTTTCGACGTGGTGGTTGAAGCCGCAGTGGCGCGCCGAGGAACCCGGTTGGCCTCGTAAATCATCCGGGAAAAAAATTAAAAGCCAACGAAGAACTGGCTCTCGCGGCCTAGAGCTGCGACGTTTCGCTGTTGACGCCTGCTAGGTGGCTGAAACGATATCTGCAGGTTGGTCCCGGGGCGGGGTGGCCGCGTTCCGGGGCGACATTTTCGTGGCCGCTGGTTTCGGGGATGGCCTGTCTGTCGGCAGTTCCCGCGACGAGATTTAATGACGGAATACGCGCGTAGATGCTGCAGTGACTCCATTGCGGACGCGGGTTCGATTCCCGCCGCCTCCACCATCCTTCGCTCGTGGCGATCGCCACGAGCGAAGGGTGGTGGGCCCTTGGTTCGTTCCGCGGCGCGCACGGCGTGCGCGCCCTACCTCGGAAGGCCTAACCCGGATGTTGCACGAGTACTCGTGCAACATCCGCCCGTAGGGCTTCGACGCGCCCCTGAAGACAGGGGCTTGCTCAGGGTTAGCCTTTCGGCGCGTCGAAGGGTTAACCTTGAGCAAGCTGCGTAGCAGCGCGCCGAAACCTTGGCGGCAGAAGCATCTGCCGCCAAGGCGCTTGTTGCATGAGCGTCGAAACGCTCGTGCAACAAGCGGGCT
>CAMFEP010000154.1 GCA_945949405.1 Kiritimatiellales bacterium | reverse complement strand
GGCGACGGCGATGCAGGGGAGACGGGGGGCGGCACGGCGTTGCGCGACTACGTGGAGCGGCGCGCGGCGCCGGTCCCCGCCACGCCGGCGCCCACGCCCAGTGCACCCAGCGCAGGCGGCGCGGGTGGGGTGCGCAAATCCAAGGTGGGTGAGCTTTCCACGGACAACATCAAGATTCTTTCAGACGAGCGGACGAACTCCTTGATCATCATGGCGAGCAAGAGCGATCTCGTGGCACTGGAAGAGATCATTCATGGCATGGACATGATGCTGTCGCAGGTGCTGGTGGAGGCGGTGATTGTGGAACTGAGCCTGGATGACAGCATGCAGACCGGTGTGGATTGGGTGCAGCGGGCGCTGGTGTCGTACAATCAGGGACCGAACGGGACGCTAGCCCCGAAGGTGGCGTATGCGGGTGGTGGCGGTGGCGGATCGTCGCTGCCCATTGATCCGACGACGCTGACCAAGGCCACGGATTTTGCGGGCCAGACCGGGGCAGGGCTATCGTATTACCTGACCCTGTTCGATTTGAACGTGGACATGGTGTTCAAGGCGGTGTCCTCCGACAGCCGCACGCGGATTTTGTCCTCGCCCGTGATTCTGACGACGGACAACAAGGAAGCCACGATCGAGGTGACGCAGGCGACGTATTTCCTGAAGGGGCAGAATCCGGTGTCCACGGGCAACAGCGTGGAATATGTGGAGGATGTCCAGCGCGAGAATGTGGGCATCACGCTGTCGGTGAAGCCGCGCATCAACGAGAAGCGCTTTGTGGTGATGGAGATTGAGCAGACCCTGGAGGACGTCACGGGGTCGCAGCGGATTGGCGACACGGACTGGCCGATCGTGACCAAGCGCAAGGTGAGCGCGGACGTGGCGGTGAAAAGCGGGGACACGATCGTGCTGGGCGGGCTGGTCAAGAATTCCGAGCAGCGCAGCAAGAGCGGGGTTCCGTTGCTGGGGGACATTCCGATTTTGGGCATTCCGTTCCGGTCGAGCAGCAAGGCCAAGAAACGTGAAGAAGTGATCGTGTTCATCACGCCTTACGTCATGAACACGCCGGAAGAGATCATGTCCGATGCGGTGCGCCGGCAGGATGCCATGGAAGATTATGGGAAATGGAAGCGCGGCTGGTCCAACAGCAAGCTGGCGGAACCGCGCATGCTGGGGCAGTTGCAGGATTTGGGGTCGGCGCGCGGGGAACTGGGCTATGAAACGAATGCGCTGCCGCGCATCGAGACGCCCAAGGCGGTGCCGTTCCGGTCGCACGAAGACAGCTTGTTGAAACACAAGCCGAAGGTGAAGGAGCCTACTCCGGAGAAGCGTGCGGCGGATCTGACGGTTCCGGGCAAGGATATGGCCGATGGTGATGGGGATGGCGCGGCGGATCTTTCGGTTCCGCCCACGGATGGCAAGAATCGCAGGGACGATGGGGCGGGTGGTCAGGCGGGGGGTGGGACGACCACGGATAAGACGGATGGCACGGATGTGGAAGCCGGGGCGGTGGAACCGGCCGCCGAATTTGATCCGCTGGACGCGCTGGATCCGGAGTTGCGGAAGTACGTGGAAGAGGAAGAGAAGAAGTACCAGCGTTCCCTGAAGCGTGTTGATCGGCGCTTGGAGCCCTGAATTCTCCTTCGGCGCGGCAAGGGCTCTGGGATGCGATTCTGAAAATCGGCAGAATTCTGGTTGACGTCTTCCGGCGGGTGGGTTACTGTCAGTCCTTCGTTTTTTGTACCCAGTTCGTGTGAAGGAAGTCATGAAATCGTTTCTGCCCAAAGATCCCGGGGACAACCGGCAGTGGCATCTGATTGATGCCGCGGGAAAGCCGGTTGGCCGTGTTGCCGTGAAGATTGCCAACATCCTGCGTGGCAAGGACAAGCCGACGTATTCCGCACAGGTGGACACGGGTGGTTTCGTGGTGGTGATCAACGCCGAGAAGATCAAATTCACGGGGCGCAAGGAATCGCAAAAGACCTACAAGACCTACAGCCGCTTTCCGGGCGGGCTGAACCATATTCCGGTGGCGACGATGCGCACGCGGCATCCGGATCGAATTATTTTGCATGCGGTCAAGGGCATGCTGCCGAAGAATACGATCACGCGCTCGATGTTCAGCCGTTTGAAGGTTTACGCCGGCGAGGCGCATCCGCACGCGGCGCAGAGTCCGGTCACGGTGGCCGTGGCCTAGGAGGAAACGAATCGTGGCCGAAGCGAAGACAACCCAAATTTGTGCGACTGGCCGGCGGAAGACTTCCGTGGCGCGTGTGCGATTGACCCAGGGCGCGGGCGTGTGGAGCGTCAACCGCCGCGAGATTTCCGATTATTTTGCGAGCGAAGCGCTGCGTGCGTACATCGAGCAGCCGCTCAAGCTGACCAACATGTCTGGCAAATTCGATGTGTTTGCGACCTTGTCGGGCGGCGGTATTTCTGGACAGGCGGGCGCGTTGCGCCATGCCGTATCGCGGGCGTTGACGACGGTGGACAGTACCTTGCGCGGCGTGTTGAAGAGCGCCGGGTGCCTCACGCGCGATCCGCGCATGAAGGAGCGCAAGAAGGCTGGCCAGCCGGGTGCACGCAAGCGCTTCCAGTTCTCGAAGCGGTAATTCGGCTTCGGATTGGCTCGCGGTTCCTTTCGGGGTTGAAAACAGGGCGGCCAGGCGGCCGCCCCTCCCGCTGGCGCTGGGTGTGTTGCGAGAGGTGTGTTTCGCCACGCTGGTGTTGTAAGGCGTTTTTGGGCGCGGCCGGGTTCCTATGGTCAGGCAATTGTTGAAAAAAATCGCGCGGCGCATGATGGGCCGCAAAGGTCCCGCGCCCGAGGCATCCAAGCCCGCCGCGAAACCGCATTCCGCATCGGCGCCGGCGTCGTCCGGCCATGGGCAGCACCGGGCCGCGACGCAAGCGCGTGGGCACGGGGCGGGGCATCATAAACCGCATCATGGCGGCGGTGCACATCCGGCACACGCGCCGCACGCGCATTCCAAATCCGACCATGGCGATCATCCGCACCAGGGGCAACGCCCGGGGCGTCCGAGTCCGGAGGCCCCGCACCAGAGCCTCCGGCACGATGCGGGGCAGGCCTCGGACCACCTCGGACAGCGGAAAACGGTGGCGCCGTGGAGTTTGGATTCCTTCCAGGTTCCGCCGAAGGAAGGGTTTTCGCGCTTTCACGATTTTGAGTTGCCGGACGAGATCATGCATGCGATCGCGGATCTGGGCTTTCAGTATTGCACGCCGATACAGGCGCGGGTGCTGGAGCCGGCGATGGCGGGGCGGAACGTCACGGGCCGCGCGCAGACGGGCACGGGGAAGACCGCGGCCTTTTTGGTGTCGGTATTCACGCGGTTTCTGCGCAATCCGGGGAAGGCGGCGCGGCAGATCGGGGCCCCGCGCGCGCTGGTGCTGGCGCCGACGCGGGAACTGGTGATCCAGATCGCACAGGATGCGGAGAATCTGGGTAAATACACGAATCTAAAATGCCTGGCGGTGTATGGGGGCA
>CAMFEP010000153.1 GCA_945949405.1 Kiritimatiellales bacterium | reverse complement strand
AACAGGCGGGGAAGGGGAGCAAGTGACGGGGGCGGCGGTGGTGCGCACGGTGGCGGTCATCGACATCGGGACAAACTCCATTCGTGTGAACATCGCGGATATCGATGCCGAAGGGAAGGTTCATCCGCTGGACGCACTCAATCAACCCGTGAGCCTGGGAAAGGACACCTTCACCAGCGGGATCATTGAGAAAAAGACCATCACCCAGGTCATTGACGTACTCAAGGGATTCCGGACCGTGATGGAGCAATATCATGTGACCCAACCGGATCAGATTCGTGCCGTGGCTACGAGCGCGGTGCGCGAGGCGCGCAACAGTGACGCATTTCTGGACCGGGTGTATGTGGCCACGGGCATTTCCGTAACGATCATCGATGCCGCCGAGGAAACGCGCCTGACCTACCAGAGTATCGAACCGCACATCGCGGCGGATCCCAAGCTGGCGGCGACGCCGACGATGGTGATGGAAATGGGGGGCGGCAACACGGAAGTGCTCGTGTTGCAGAACAAGGTGGTGCTCTATTCTCACAACTACCGTTTTGGCTCGCGGCGCCTGCGCGAGATGCTCGAAAAATACCGGATCGTTGACGCGCGCCTGCGGCGCCTGATGGAACGGCAGGTTGAGGTCATCGTCCAGCAGCTCCGCCAGAACGTCGAGCTGACGCATGCACCGAGCATCATCATCCTCGGCGGAGAAGCACGGCACGCGGCGGTGCAACTTCTCGGGGAAGATGACACGGCGGACCTGGCCAAAATACCGGTGTCGGCGCTGTCCAAATATGTGGATGAAATCATGAACCACTCGGTCGAGGACATCGTACGCAAGCATAAGCTGCTCTTTCCCGAGGCCGAGACACTCGCGCCGACATTGCTGGCCTATGTCCAGACGGCGCGGGCCATGAAAGCCAAGTATCTGCTCGTATCCAAAGCCACGATGCGCGACGGGTTGCTGGTGGAGATGGCCACGGGGGGCGCCTGGTCCGATGAATTTTTCGGGCAAATCGTGCGCAGCGCGATGGATCTGGGGCGCAAGTATCAATTCGACGAGGCGCATGCGCTGCATGTGGCGACGCTGTGCCGGACCATGTTTGAGGTGTTGCGCCAGGAGCACCGGCTTGACCGACGCTACGGACTGCTGCTGCATGTGGCGGCGCTGCTGCACGAAATCGGAAACTTCGTAAACAGCCAGGGGCATCACAAGCATTCGATGTATCTGATCCTCAACAGCGAACTATTCGGGATGGGGCAGCACGATTTGCTGATCACCGGGCTGATTGCGCGCTATCACCGGCGCGCCGAGCCGCAGCCTGTGCATGAGGAATACGCCGCGCTCGACCGCGAGTCGCGCCTGACCGTGACCAAGCTTGCGGCGATTTTGCGCGTGGCGGATGCGCTCGACCGCGGGCATTTGCAACGGTCGCGCAACATCACCTGCACCATTCAGGATGGCGATTTCGTGATCGGCATTCCCGAGGTGGACGATTTGAGTCTGGAACAGGTGGCGCTGCACCAGAAGGGCTCGATGTTCGAGGACGTCTATGGAATGCGCGTGGTTCTGCGCAAGGTGCAAACACCGGCGGTGTCCGCATGAAAAACAGCCCCGGACTTTTCAACCGTGAATTGAGCTGGATGGAGTTCAACCAGCGCGTGCTGGCGGAAGCGCAAAACCCCGAAGTGCCGCTGCTGGAGCGACTCAAATTTCTGGCGATCACCAGCTCCAACCTTGATGAGTTTTTCATGGTGCGCGTGGGCGGGCTGCAGATGCTGATGGACGAAGGCAGCCAGAAGAAAGATCCGTCGGGCATGACTCCGCTGCGCCAGTTGCGGGAAGTCAGCAGCCGCGTGCGCAAGATGGTGGAGGATCAATATGCCTGCTTTGTGCGGGAGCTTGATCCGAAATTGCGTGAAGTCGGCATACACCGGCTGATGCTGGGCGTGCTCACGGACCGGCAAAAAGAATATGCCGACCAGTTCTTCGACCGTGAGGTGTATCCCGTGATGACGCCCACGGCGCTCACCGAGGATTCCCAAGTTCCGCTATTGGCCAACCGCGGGTTGCACCTGGCGGTGCGCATCAAGCGGCCGGACGATGCCAAAGAACCTGAAAAATTCCGGCACGCGTTCATTCCGATCGGGCAATCGCTGGGGCGCCTGTTGCGGCTGCCGGCCACGAGCGGCCATGCGTACATGACGATGGAAGACGTGGTCGCCGGACACATCGAGCGGTTTTTCCCCGCGGAGGAGGTTGTGGAAACCGTGGCATTCCGGATCACGCGCAACGCAGACTTGAGCCTGCGCGAGGATCAGGCCGCGGACCTCATGGCACAGATGGCGGCGATTCTGACCGCGCGCAAGCGCAGTGATTGCGTGCGGCTCGAAATCCAGGCGGGCGCGAGCCGTTCGATGCGCGATTTTCTGCAGGCCACCTTCAGCGTGGATGACCTGTTCACGTACGACATCCTGGGGCCGATCGATTTGTCCGCGTTTATGGATTTTTCGCGGCTGGCGGGTTTTGATCACTTACGCGATCCCGCATGGGCGCCACAACCGTCGCCGCGCATCGACCCGGCACAGAGCATGTTCGCGAACATTCAAGCGGGTGACCTGCTGCTCTACCATCCGCAGCAGAGTTTCGACCCTGTGGTGCGCTTCGTTGAAGAGGCGGCGATTGATCCTGACGTGCTGGCGATCAAACAAATCCTATACCGCACCAGCCGCCAGAGCCCGGTGATTGCCGCGCTGGCACGCGCCGCGCAGCGCGGCAAATCCGTGACGGCAATTGTGGAACTCAAGGCGCGCTTTGACGAAGAGCGCAACATCGAATGGGCGCGCGCGCTGGAAGAAGCCGGCGTGCAGGTCATTTACGGAATCAAGGGACTCAAGACCCACGCCAAGGTTTGCATCGTGGTGCGCCGGGAACCGCAGGGGCTGCGGCGCTACATGCATTTTGGGACGGGCAATTACAACGAAGTCACAGCGCGGCTTTACACGGATATCAGCTTCATGACTTGCGACCCCGATCTGGGGGCGGATGCCTCGTCCTTCTTCAACACGATCTGCGGCTATTCCCAGCCGCTGGCCTACCGCAAGCTGGAGCAGGCGCCGATGGGACTGCGGCGAACGATACTCGACCTGATCGCGAGCGAAGTGGAGCGCAAGCGTCACGATCAAAAAGCGTTGATCATGGCCAAGTTCAACGCCTTGGTGGATCCGGAAATTATCCAGGCGCTCTATGCGGCTTCAAGCGCGGGGGTGGAGATCAAACTCAACGTGCGGGGCGTCTGCTGTCTCAAGCCCGGGGTGGCCGGGTTGAGCGAAAACATTACCGTCGTGAGCGTGGTGGACCGCTTTCTGGAGCATGATCGCATTCTATATTTTTATCATGGCGGGGCGGAGCGCGTGTTCATTTCGAGTGCGGACTGGATGCCGCGCAATCTCGACCGGCGTATCGAGCTGCTAATCCCGATTGAAGACAAGGCCTGCCGCAAGAAACTGGTGCGCCTGCTGCAGGTGCGCTTCAAGGATACGGTCAAGGCCAGCGTGCTGGGTTCGGACGGGCATTACACACGCGTGGCGCCGGCCGCGGGGAGCAAGGACGGTATTCGCAGCCAGGAGTGGATTTTCAAGCTGGCCTGCGAGGAATTGCAGGAAGCCCACAAGGCCAAATCCACCGTCTTCGAGCCTCACCGGGCG
>CAMFEP010000152.1 GCA_945949405.1 Kiritimatiellales bacterium | reverse complement strand
ATGGGCGCGAATGGACGCGAATTTTCAAAACAGTTTCTTGATCAGTTTGAGGGCGCCCTGGTTCCAGGGGACGCGGTGGGAGACGCCGGTTTGGTGTTCGAAGGTGTGCAAGTTGGCGAGGTACCACTCGAAGTTGCGCACGAGGGCCTGCTTGTTGGAGTAGCGCGGGTTCCATTGCAGTTTTTTTTGGGCCTTGTCGATTGAGACGAAGGAATCCTCGCAGGCGGTTTCGTAGACCCAGCGGTAGAGGGGTGAGAGCTTGAGGGCCTCCAGGATGCGCAGGCCCCAGATCACGGGCGCGGCGGGAAACCCGATAATGCGCTTGCCGTGGCCGGCGCGGTCGAGGACGGCCTGGTAGTCCTCCTTCATCGTCGTGAACTCTTTGGCACCGATGTTGAAGACATCGTTCACGACGGCGCGGTCGAGGGACATGCAGCGCCAGATGGCGTCGCAGAGGTCTTCGACGTCGAGGAGCTGGTAGCGGTTGTTGCCGCTGCCGATCATGGGGAAATTGTGGCCATCCTTGGCCCAATCGTAAAACAGCGCGAAGACGCCGAGGCGTTCGGGGCCGACGAAGGATTTGGGGCGGATGATGGGGACGCAGAGGCCTTTTGTGCGGAACGAGGCGCAGAGGGCTTCGGCCTCGACCTTGGCGATGCCGTAGGGACCGACGCCGTGGAGCTGGTCGGTTTCGACGAGGGGGTGGTGGTCGGGGATGCCATAGACGGCGGTGCTGGAGATGTGGACGAAGCGCTCGACGCCGTGGGCGAGGGCGGATTCGAGCAGGGTTTTAGAGCCGCCGATGTCGATCGAGAGGATCTCCTCTTTTTTATAGAGCGGCAGGGCGGCGGCGGTATGGACGACCCAGCGCACGCCCTGCATGCAGCGGTCGACGGTGGCGCGGTCGCGGATGTCGCCCTTCACGGCGTTGACGCGGGATTTTTCGGGGTAGTCGAAATCGGCGAGGTCCAGGGCGGTGATGTCGGTGATGCCCTGGGCGAAGAGATAGCGGACGAGGTTGATGCCGAGGAAACCGGCGCCGCCGGTGATGAGGACTTTGCCTGTATGCGTTGGTTGGTTCATGGTTGACGTTCGCTGCTGCAAAAGGCCGCAATGTAGCGTTTTGGGTGGCGGGGTGCAACTGCGGGGATGGGGCGCAAAAACGAATGCGGTGTGCGTTTGGTGCGAATCTGGAACGGCATCTGCACCCCACCCGGGCTCTTTTCCGATGTGGCGCGGACCAGGAGTCCAGCGCCACATCGGAAAAGAGCCCGCTTGGGGCACATCTGCCATTCCATATTCGCATCCGCCCTCCGGGCGGCAGCCAAACGCACACCGCGTTTGCCATCGGACGCCATCGCGCCGAAACGGCGCGATGGCGGATTTGGGTGGAGGACTTCGGACGGATAGGACTGGAATATCCGCAGAAGTTTTAGAAGGGGAGGCCGGGGGTGGGGAAGCGGGAGAGGATTTCGGGCCAGTCGCGGCAGCGGTGGGGGGCTTGGGTGGGGGTGCCGATGGGGGTGTGGCGGTTCCAGGGGCGTTCGATGACGGCGACGGGCCAGGGGTGGTTGCGCACGAGGTAGTCGGCCATCTGGGGGGCGTCCTCGACGGCGAGGGCGAAGTGCATGTTTTGCAGGTCGGCGAGGGTGAGGGTGGGGACGGGGCCGCCGGGGGTGGCGCGGCCGTACTTGTCGACGAAGGCCAGGCGGGTGTGGGGTACGTCGTAGGCGCGGAGCCAGGCGGCGCTGGTGGCGTGGGTGTCGGCGGGGCGGCCGGTCATGATGTGCAGGTCCACGCCGGCGTCGGCCCATTGGCGCATGGCTTCCAGCGCGCCGGGGACGGGCACGAGATTTTCGAGGAAGGCGGGTTCGTGGGCCTGGACCATCAGGTGCTCGAGGTCGGGTTCGTTCAGGCCAAAGGACTGGGCGAGATTGAAGGCGTGGATATTCTCGAAGGCCACGGTTTTGCCAAATTCGCGATGGAGCAGGGAGGTGAGGGCGCGCGCGGTTTCGCAGAGCACGTCGTCGAAGTCGATATAGACGGGGGTGGGCATGGGGGGCAACTATCGCGCATCGGTTGCGCTTCTGGCAACGGCGAAGTCCTGTGGGGACGGTCACCGGTTTTTGTGCAACAGAAGCGGTGTGCGTTTGGTGCGAATCTGGAACGGCATCTGCACCCCACCCGGTCGTTTTTCCGAGGTGGCGCGGACGGGAGTCCAGCGCCGCCTCGGAATAACGACCGCTTGGGGCACATCTGCCATTCCATATTCGCATCCCCGCATGCGCGGGGCAGCCAAACGCACACCGCGTTTGCCATCGGAGCCATCGCGCCGCAACGGCGCGATGGCGGGTGGAGTTTGGGCATGGATGGAGCAGGCGAGCGGCCTGTGAAAAGCTCCGGTCACGGCACGGTGCGTTAGCCTTTCAGCAGCCAATTGATGGCGTTGGACCAGAAGCGGTTGTACTGGCTCCAGGAGATGAAGTTGCAGCCCCAATGGGGGGCGGGGTCGGAGGTATAGGCGAGGGTGCGGCCCTTGCCGAATTTGCCGACGGCGAGGGCGGGATCGCCTTCGGGCCAGGTGGCGAGGACGGGGCAGCCCTTGCGTGGCTTGACGATGTTATAGCCGAGGATCGGCGGGGTGCTGGAGAGGTCCACGCTCTTGAAGATTGGGTGCTTTGGGTTGCGGGGCTTCATGCAGAAGCCCTCGGTATTTTCGCGCAGGTCTTCGACGGTGAGGCATTCCACGGGGAGAATTTCGCGCAGGAGGGTGCGGCCCCAGCCGCCCTTGCCGCACTCGCCGTTGAAGCTCAGCCAGCCGCCGAGAAAAACCATGTGGGTGCCGCCCTTGAGGGCTTCGACGGTCAGGCGCACGCGGTCCGGGAAGGTCAGGGGCTTGCCGCCGAACTTGCTGCGGTCGAAGAAGGATGGGTCGAGCTGGAAATTTTTGGCCTCGGTGTCGGAGAAAATCACCACGTCGTATTCCTTGTAGATTTCCTCCAGGCGGCCGGGAGGATTGCGGTAGAAGTCCCAGGTGGCGACGCTATCCACCTGGTGCTGGCCGGTGGATTCGAGGGCGGCCTTCAGGAATTTTCCGTAGTTGATAAAATCGGTGCCCTTCCATGCGTAGTTAAAGGGGGTTTCCGCGAACATGGGTCCGAGCATGATCGCCCAATCGCCGACGTAGTAGATTTTGGCCATGGTGAAAAGTCCTTCCCGTCAATCGCTGCAATTCCGCACCTTCGGACGGCTCGCCACAGGCTCGCCCTCCAGTTCTCCAAAAGGGGGCGGGTTGCGTGGCGCGTTTCCCACGCATAACGGGGGCACGATAGGGGGCGGGGCGGGCGGGCTCAAGGGAAAAGGGGAGGCATTGATCTTGGGGGGCTTGCGCGCTAGCATGGGGGGGTCATGGCGGACAAAGAAACATTGAAGCCGGAGCCGGTGTTGCCCGAGGCGCAGGCGCTTGCGCAGGGGCTGGGGATGCTGGTGCATAACACGCTGAACCGCCACTGGTTTTCCAGCACCGACGAGCGCGAGACGCTCGTGGAATATTATGCACTCGTGTCCGGCTGCCTGACGCGCAGTGAAGAGCTCGCTTTTCGTCTGGTGGGGGAGGTGTTGAGTGTCAACGGGACGACGGCAACCGTCAACGAGCGCTATGCGCAGACGCTGACGGTGCAGATGCAAATTCAGCAAGCGGGGAATTTTGCGTGTCAAAGCTCTTTAGAAATGTCCTATGTTTGAACTCAATAGAAAT
>CAMFEP010000151.1 GCA_945949405.1 Kiritimatiellales bacterium | reverse complement strand
GATTTGCCGCAGGGCCCCGGCAACGCTGCCGAAAATTCGCATCACCGACCTGCCCTGCGACAAATCCGCGCAACACGCCGTTCTGACCTCCGTGCCTCCGTGCCTCCAGCGCAGCGGGTGGTGCGCCCCGCACGATTCCGAATTCAAGATTCGAACACCCCTCTACCGAGGATCTTGATGTGAAGGATTACCTCAAAGTCGGCATCTCGGGCGTGCGCGGCGTGGCCGGGGAAACCTTCACCCCCCAGCTCGCCACCTCCTTCGCCCGCGCCTTCGGCTCCTGCGGCCGCCGCGGCTCCGTCCTCGTGGGCCGCGACACGCGCGCCAGCGGCGAAATGTTCGAGCACGCCGTCATCGCCGGCCTCCAAAGCACCGGCTGCCAGCCCATCCTCGCCGGCATCGTCCCCACCCCCACGCTCCTCTTCCTGACGCGCCTGCTCGGCGCCCGCGGCGGCATCGCCATCACCGCCAGCCACAACCCCGCCCCCTGGAACGCCCTGAAATTCGTGGACTCCTCCGGCTTATTTCTATCACCCACCAAGGCCGGAGAATTTTACGACGTCTACCACCAGGGCGATTTCAAACTCGTCCCCGAAACCGAAATCCCCGGCGCCACACTCCTCGAGGATCCCATGGCCGCGCACGTCGCCAAAATCTTGAGCTATGTGGACGTCGACGCCATCCGCCGCGCCAAGTTCCGCGTCGCCGTCGATTGCTGCAACGGCGTCGGCGCCCTGCATTCGCGCCCGTTCCTGGAAAAATTGGGCTGCGAAGTCTTTACCTGCGGCGACCGCATCACCGGCGACTTCGAACGCGAACCGGAACCGCTCCCCAAAAACCTCGTCACCCTCTCCCGCCTCGTCTCCGCCGAACGCTGCGCCATCGGATTCGCCCAGGACCCCGACGGCGACCGCCTCGCCATCGTGGATGAACGCGGCACGCCCATCGGCGAGGATCTCACCGTGGCCTTCGGCGTGCGCCAGGTCCTCGACCATCACGCCCGCGGCCCCGTCGTCGTGCATCTCTCCACCAGCCGCTGCGTGCGCGCCGTGGCCGAACAGCGCGGCGTCCCGATCCACCTGTCGCGCATCGGCGAAATCAATGTCACCGATATGATGCTCTCCGTTGGCGCCGTCGTCGGCGGCGAGGGCAACGGCGGCGTCATCATCCCCGCCATCCACCCCTGCCGCGACAGCTTTGCCGGCATGGCGATCATCCTCGAACTGCTCGCCCTCTCTGGCAAATCCGTCTCCGCCCTGCGCGCCGAAACGCCGACCTTCTGTATGGTGAAGGACAAGATGAACATTCGCAGCGAAGTCGCCGTGGGCATCCTCCGCGCCATCCGCCGCCGCTACGAACACGAAACCCTCACCCTGATCGATGGCGTCCACGTCGACCTCAAGGACCGTTGGTTCCATGTACGCATGTCCAACACCGAACCCGTCCTGCGCATCACCGCCGAAGCCCCCGACGAACCCTCCGCCCGCGCCCTGGTAGATAAAATCCGCGCCGAAATTTCCCAAATATGAACGCTGAGATCTGATATCTCCTCCTGAACGATCCCCCCCCGACAATCTTCAATTTTCAATCTTCAATCGACAATCCCCTCAAATGCCCATCTACGAATACAAAGCCAAAGACCTCGCAAGATCCTGCCCCCACTGCGCCAACGGCTTTGAAGAAATCCGCGCGCTTTCCGCTCCCCCCCGCACCATCTGTCCCCGATGCAATGCACCCGTCGCCAAACAAATCTCCGCCCCCGCCGTCGGCGGCTCTAAAAGCTCCCTCGACGACCGCGCCAAAAAAGCCGGCTTCTCCAAATTAAAACGCCTCGGCAAAGGCGAATACGAGAAACTGTACTGAAAAGGTCATCAGTCATTCGTCATTAGGATTCAAATTCCGATGCCCTCTGCCCGTTGCCTTCCCCGTCCCCCTTTTTCTCCGTCCTAAAATTTACCCGCCATCGCGCCGTCTCGGCGCGGTGGCTCCGATGGTCCCGCTTCGAAAGCGGGACGGTGTGCGTTTGGTTTCCCGGCCGCAAGGCCGGGATGTGAATTTTTGTGGCCAATTTGCCCCAAGCGGGTGCGTTTCGGGGCTGGCGCTATACCCGCGTATGCGCCGGCTCCGAAACGCGCCTGGGTGGGGTAAATTCGCCACAACAAATTCGCACCAAACGCACACCGCTTCCGCGACGCCGCCGCCTCCGAGTCCCGCCCGCCCCAAAAGCTTTGGCCTATTCGATTACTTTCGATTCCAGTAAAATCAAGGCATGTGGCGTTTCTTCAAGTGGTGCCGACCCTTTACATCAATTGAGCGCCTGACCCTTCTGGCCTCGATACTCGTCACCTGCCCAGCCCACGCCACCACCAACGCCATCCTCTTCGTCACCCAGATCCCCATGCCCGTGGAACGCAGCACTCACGAAGTCACCTCCAGCGTCTGCAACGTCTCCTCCCCCTTCGCCAACCACCTCGGCGACACCGCCTCTTGCGGCCGCGGCGGCGCCCTCTGGATCCGCTACCCCGATGGCACCCTCACGAACCTCACCCTGCTCGCCGGCTTCGGCTCCACCAACACCACCCAGCAAGGCCCCAACTGCATCGCCGTGCGCGAGCCCAGCGTCCATTGGGACGGTACCCGCGCCCTCTTCAGCATGGTCGTCGGCGCCCCCACCGGTCCCACCGACACGAACCGCTTCGTCTGGCAACTCTACGAAATCGCCAACTTCACACCCCCGGACTCTCTCCCCCTCATCACCCGCATCCCCACCCAACCCCCCGACTACAACAACGTCAGCCCCACCTACGGCACCGACGGCCGCATCATCTTCGCCAGCGACCGCCCCCGCGACGGCCAGCCCCACCTCTACCCGCAACGCGAAGAATATCTCCAACTGCCCACCGTCACCGGCCTCTGGAGCCTCGACCCCGCCACCGGCGACTTGTTCTTGATGGAGCACTCGCCCTCGGGCTCCTTTAAACCCTTCGTGGACAGCGCCGGCCGCGTCTTGTTCACGCGCTGGGACCACCTCGCGCGCGACGTCCAGGCCGTCACCGACCGCGCCGGCTCCTCGTCCAACCACGTCTTCAATTGGAGCGACGAATCCCCCACCGCCATCGCCACCACCAACACCACCGAGGTCTTTCCAGAGCCGCGCCCCTCGGACACCAACGCCCTCGCCGGCACGAACATGCGCGGCAACGCCTTTAATATCTTCCTGCCCTGGCAAATCAACGAGGACGGCACCGCCTCGGAAATCGTCAACCACATCGGCCGCCACGAACTGCTCGCGCAAATCCCCAGCGCCACCTTCACCAATGACCCGAACATCGTCACCCTCACCGCCAACCAGCGCGTTAACACCAACTTCATCGCCAATTTCTTCCTCCACGGCGAGGACCCCAATACCCCGGGCCTGCTCTACGCCATCGATGCCCTCGACATCGGCACCCACACCGCCGGACAGATCGTCACCCTCACCGCCGCCACCAACATCAATCCCGATGCCATGCTCCTCAACTACATCACGCCCAAATCCACCGCCTCCCCCAACGCCTTCGGCCTCTACCGCGATCCTCTCCCCTTGCAAAACGGCGTCCTCGTCGCCGCCTTCACCCCCGCAACGAACCTGGACAGCAACGTCGGCTCCCCCGATCATCCCCAATCGGCCTACAATTTCCGCCTCGTGACCCTCAAGCCATCCGGCTCCTCCTGGACCACCAACGCCTTGCTCACGCCCGGCTTCTCCAACACCTTCTCCTACTGGGTCGGCACGAACCAGATCACCTACACCGGCCCGCTCTGGGAACTGAACCCCGCCGAGGTCGCCGCCCGCCCCATGCCCGCCCCGCAGCAAGCCCA
>CAMFEP010000150.1 GCA_945949405.1 Kiritimatiellales bacterium | reverse complement strand
CGCCTGCACACAGGGCAATGTGGACGGCGCTCAGATCGGTGTGTTTGCGCATGCCAAGGGTGACGTGAACGGCGTGCAGCTTGGCGTGCTGAACTGCGCGGGCGAAGTGGAAGGCCTTCAGCTTGGCGTGGTGAACTACACGAAGGAAGTCGAGGGCCTGCAGCTGGGCGTGCTGAACATCACGCACGAATTGAGCGGCCTGCAGATTGGCGTGCTCAACGTGCAGACCGAGCGCGAATTCTGGAAAGTGCTGCCGATCGTGAACGCGAGCTTCTGAAGTCGCGACACCGTTGAAGCAGTGATGACGGGCCGGAAGCAATTCCGGCCCGTTTCTTTTTCATCAGGTCGTTGCTAAATTTGGATTGGCCGCAAAAAGGCGCAAAAGGCGCAAAATGATGGGCGGTAACTTTATGGGACCAGGCCCATGAGTTTCAGGGTTTGGTAGCGGGCGGAGGCGGGGGTGGCGGAGGGTTTGCCCCAGATGATGCCGCCTTTGGCGTTGGTGCCGCCGCCATCGTAGTCAGCGGAGGGAAGCTCCACTACCAGAACCGGCGGGGACCGCCGGCTCCACGTCGCACGCGGCAGGCAGGCCGACTGGTTGGCGCTGATCTGGCGCTGATCTTGACGGTGGGGTGGGGGCGGGCTATTTTAGTGGTTTGATTTGGATTGAAGGAATTTACATGACGCAAACGGATGACAAAGAGTCGGCGCCTCTGGCCGATGCGGAAGAAATGCCTTCCGCGTCAGCGGAAGGCGCGGAGCCTGGCGACGAGAAGAAGTCGCGGTGGGGCGGGAAGAAGGACAAGCAGGAGCTTGAGGCGTTGACCAAGGCCAAGGATGAGGCAGAAGCGGCCAAGGCGGTGTTGCAGGACCGGTTTGTGCGGTTGCAGGCGGATTTTGATAATTTTCGCAAGCGCACGGTGCGCGAGAAGGCGGAATCGTATCGCGCGGCCAACGAGGATTTGATGGCGGAGTTGTTGCCGGTTGTTGATCATTTTGAGATGGCGTTGGGGACTGTGGCGGGGAGCGGAGAACGGCTCGGCGCAGCCTCGCCCTCCAAGGACGGCGATGACAAGAGCGGGGCGGCGTTGATCAAGGGCGTGCGCATGGTGTGCGATCAGATGACGACGGTGCTGACGCGGTTTGGGTTGAAGGCGCTGGATGCCACGGTGGGGCAGACGTTCGATCCGGCGCGGCACGAGGCGATTGCGCATATGCCGTCGGAGACCGTGCCGGAGAACAACGTCATCGCGCAGACGCGGCGCGGGTATTTGTTGGGCGAGAAATTGATCCGGCCGGCGCAGGTGGTGGTCTCCAGCGGCGATCCGGCGGCAACCAATGGCGACGCCGCCGCGGGCGTGGACGCGGGGGAGTAAGATACCGTGGCGACGACCAAGCGTGATTATTACGAATTGCTGGGCGTGGAGCGTTCCTCTTCCGAGGACGAGATCAAGAAGTCCTACCGCAAACTCGCCATGAAGTTTCACCCGGACCGCAATCCGGGGAACAAGGAAGCGGAGGAGAGCTTCAAGCAGGTCTCCGAGGCGTACGAGGTCTTGAGCGACGCGGACAAGCGCCGCAAATATGATCAGTTCGGCCATGATGGGATGAAGAGCCAGTTTGGGCCGGGCGGCTTCGATTTCTCGCGTGATTTTACGCACGCGTCGGACTTGCAGGATATTCTGGGCAGTATTTTTGGCGGGCAGGGCGGCGGCGTTTTTGGGGATATTTTTGGCGGTGAAGGCGGCGGGCGGCGGCGGTCATCGGGCGGTGCGCAGCAGGGTTCGGATCTGCGCTTCGATCTGGAGATCGATCTTGAAGAAGCGGTGTTCGGGTCGCAGCGGGAGGTATCGCTGCCGATCGCGGCGGAATGCGAGACGTGCCACGGCAGCGGGGCCAAGGCGGGGACGAGCCGCGAGACCTGCCGGCATTGCGCGGGGCGCGGCGCGGTGATCCAGGGCGGCGGATTTTTCCAGGTGCGCCAGACCTGTCCCGTGTGCAACGGCGAGGGGACGATTTTGAAAAGCCCGTGCGCAACCTGCCACGGGGCGGGGCGGGTGAAACGCCAGACGCGGCTGACGCTCAAGATTCCCAAGGGGGTCGAAACCGGGTCGCGCCTGCGCTTGAGCAGCAAGGGCGAGAGCGGCGTTCGCGGCGGTCCGGCGGGCGATTTGTATGTGATCATCCATGTGCGCAAGCACGAGCTATTCGAACGCCAGGGCGACGACTTGTTCTGCCGCGTGCCGGTGCCGTTCGACGTGGCGGCGTTGGGCGGGGAGATCGAGGTGCCGACGGTGGACGGGTATGCGAAGCTCAAGCTCGCGCCGGGGACGGAGACCGGCAAGACCTTCCGCCTGCGCAGCAAGGGTGTGCCGAGCGTGGACGGGCATGGGCGCGGCGATCTGCATGTGCAGGTGGTGCCCGAGGTACCGGTGAAACTGAACGGGCGGCAGAGGAAGGCGCTCAAGGACATGCAGGACGCCGCCGAAGCGGGCAATTATCCGGATGCCGAAAAATTCCGCCAGCAGGCGGAGGAGTTCTTCGTGAAGAAGACGGGGCTCGAGGGGAAGTAGGGAAGCGTCTGGGTCGGGGTCGGAATCGGTATCGGGATCGGACGGAAAGACATGACTTTTGGGCATGAGCAGCTGGATGTCTACCGTGTTTCGATCGAGTATGTGGGCTGGGCCTATCGTCTGTGTGAAGGGCTGAAAGGCCATCGCAATGCCAAGGACCAACTGCTACGAGCTTCGCAAGCCATTCCGCTGAATATTGCGGAAGGCAACGGAAAAGCGACCGACGGTGATCGGCGCCGGTTTTTCGAGATTGCCCGTGGGTCGGCGCTCGAATGCGGTGCCGTGCAGGATGTTCTTGTGGTTTGCGGCGCAATTACTACCGAGACGAATACCGAGGCCAAAAAGCTTCTCGATCGGATCGTCGCGATGCTGACAAGACTTGGCCAGCGTGGGTATAGCGTTGGGGAGGAGCCCGAAGCCTATGGACCTGGCAGCGTCGATCCCGATTCCGATTCCGACCCCGACGCCGGGAAAACCTGAGCTTCGACTCTCCTTCACATGCATCGTTGTTACATAGAGCCGGGGGGGTGGGGGGCGGGGGCGTTGGTGCTGGATCGCGAGGAGGGGCATCATTTGTCGCACGTGCTGCGCGTGCGCGAGGGTGATGTCGTGATTGTGTTTGATGGGCGGGGGCGGCGGGCGCAGGCGCGCGTGGGGCGCGTTGGGAAATCCCTGGTGCTCGAACTGCTGACGGGCACGGAACAGCAGCAGCCGGAACCCTTGCGCGTGACGCTTTACCAGGCGGTGATCAAGGGCAACCGCATGGATTTACTGATCGAAAAGGCGGCGGAGCTGGGGGCCACGACGATTGTGCCGCTGATGACCGAGCGCACGGTCGTGCGGCTGGCGGGGGCGCAGGGGGAGGAGCGGTGCGAGCGCTGGCAGCGGATCGCGATCGGCGCGGCCAAGCAGTGCGGGCAGGACTGGCTGCCGGAGATTGCGCCGGTGGTGGGGTTGGACGGCGCGCTGGGGCGGATTCGCGGCGAGGCGTTGTGTCTGCTGGGGTCGCTGCAGCCGGAGGCGCCGTCGGCGCGTGCGGTGGTGGAGGCGCGGCGGGCGGCGGGGCTGGCGTCGGCGGCGTGGATCATCGGGCCGGAGGGGGATTTGACAGAGGCGGAGCAGGCGGCGTGTGTGGCGGCGGGGGCGGTGGCGGTGCGGCTGGGGCCGCGGGTGTTGCGGGCGGAGACGGCGGCGATTGCGGGGTTGAGCGCGCTGGTGTTTGCGGTGGGGTGAGTGGGTGGTGGTGGTGAGGTAGGGTGGGTTGTTGCGTGGAAGTGGTGCGCGTTTGGCTGCCCGCGCGCAGCGCGGGATGCGAATATGGAA
>CAMFEP010000149.1 GCA_945949405.1 Kiritimatiellales bacterium | reverse complement strand
CCCGTCGATCGGCTTCTGGTTCTTGGCGGAAAACTCCTTGATGAAACGGTCGCACAGCAGCGGCACATCTGCGAGACGGTCCCGCAGGGGCGGCAGGGTGATCGTGATCACATCAAGGCGGAAAAACAGATCCTCGCGGAATTTACCCTCGGCGACACGCGCTTTGAGATCACGGTTGGTGGCGGCGATCAGGCGGATGTCCACCTCCTGGGTTTCGTTGCCGCCCACACGCTCGAAGCGCCGCTCTTCAAGCACGCGCAGCAGCTTGACCTGCACGGATGCGTCGATTTCGGAAATTTCATCCAGAAACAGCGTCCCGCCATCCGCCATTTCGAAACGCCCCTGGCGCCGCGCCACGGCGCCGGTGAAGGCGCCTTTTTCGTGCCCGAACAGCTCGCTCTCAAGCAGGCTCGACGAGAGCGCCGCGCAATGCACCGCCACAAAGGGACCGCGCGCACGGGTACTCAAACGGTGGATCGCCTGCGCCACCAGTTCCTTACCCGTGCCACTTTCGCCCTGGATCAGAACCGTGGCCTGGGTCGGCGCCGCCTGGCGGATCACCTCGAACAGCTCCCGCATCACCGGCGCGCTGCCGACAATGTTTTCAATCCCGTACTTGTCGTCGAGCTGCTCCTGGAGCTTGGCGTTTTCACTCTCGACCTCGCGCGTCCGCAGCGCGCGCTTGAGCAACAGGTCGAGATGATCCAAATTCACGGGCTTGATCAGGAAATCGTAGGCCCCACGCTTCATCGCATCCACGGCCTGCTCGATACTCCCGTAGGCCGTCAGCAAAATGCAGACCAGCTCCGGCTGGCGTGCCAGCGCGCGTTGCAACAGCGTCAGTCCATCCATGCCGGGCATGCGGATGTCGCTCAACAAAATATCCACGCCCCCCGCCCCCAGCATGTCGAGGGCGCGCTCGCCACTTTCGGCCAGCCGCACATCATAGCTGCGCTGGAGCGCGCGGTTGAGCCCATCGCGGGTGTTCTTGTCATCGTCGACGATCAGTACGGTGGCCCGGTCCTTTTTCATGATGAAGCCCCCGCCCCAGCTGCGGCCGGCATCTCCAGCAGGCGCACACGGCGCTCGGCGAGCGGCAACAGCACGGTGAAGCGCGTTCCCTCGCCGGGCTTGCTCTGCAATTCGATCTGGCCGCCATGGTCCTGCACAATGCGCTGCACAATCATCAACCCCAGCCCCGATCCATCCGGTTTGGTGGTGTGATACGGTTCGAAAATCCGCCCAAATTCCTCGGGCCGGATGCCCACGCCCGTGTCTTGAAAGGCAATCACGAGATAGCGATCCGTCACGGATAACACAATCCCCAGTCGCCCGCCGTCGGGCATCGCTTGAATGGCATTCTTGATGATGTTGAAAAAAACCTGCTTGAGTTGATCGCGATCCGCCGGAATATTTGGCAACGCCTCGGGATGATCAAGCTGGATCTGAATGTTGCGGTTTTCAACCTCCTGGCGCATCAACACCAGGGTTTCCTTGAGTAACGCCTCGATGGACGTAGGGGCCAGGCTGGGCGCGGCGGGCCGCACGGCCTTGAGGAATTGCGTGATGATTAAATCCAGCCGCTGAGTCTCCGCGCCGGCCACCTCCACCAATTCGCCAAGCGGTCCACGCCATTCCTCGGGTAGGTTGCGAATTTCGCGCTGCAACAGTTGCAGGTGGATGTTGAGCGCATTCAACGGATTCCCGATTTCGTGGGCCACGCCCGCGGCGAGCAATTTGACCGCATTCAAACGCTCCGACTCCACCAGACTCGCCTCCTGTTTGCGCTCGTGCGTGACGTCGCGCAAAATGATCACCGCGCCTCCACCCTTTGCACCCTCCATCGCCAGCGGGACCACATAGAAACTGACGAAGCGGTGCTGCGGATAGGTAATCTCCATTTCCCGGCTGATCAGGCGCGACCACTTCCCGTCGCCCACATCCAGCAGGTGCTCCCAATCGATATCCCGGATGGCGCGCGAGATGGGCCGCCCTTCAAATTTTTCAAAGGAAAAGCCGATCAACCCTTCCGATGCACGATTGGCATAGGTCAACTTGCCTTCCCGATCCACCACGATGATGCCTTCCTGGATCGACTGAAAAATTGTTTCCAGCAGCCCGCGCTCCTGCACCAGACGCATAAAATGCGTCTGCAAGCTATCCCGGTCCAACCGGTCCAGGCGATCCAGAAGTTTTTCTACAAAGCCCGATTTCATATATACTTATAAAATGTGATGGGCGACATTGTGGCGCATCATAGCAACTCGGAGATAGGCAAACAATCGCAAAGGAAGCGACAAAAAGGCGCGAAAAACATTTAAGACAGGTGGCCCGGGCGCTCCGCGCACGGGCATCAGCCGCGTGCAACCTTCAGCGCCAGCCGGGCGCCTTCATCGAGGAAGACCGTATCCATGCCAAGGGCTAAGAACGTGTAGCCCGCATCGACCGCAAGGCGAATCGCCTCCGCACTTGGCTTCACGACATGCAGCCCGGCAGCCTTCCCCTGTTTCCGGCATGCTTCGAGTACCCGCCCGCAAGCAGCGCGTACCACCTCGGCCTCCAGCTGCCCCGGGACACCAAACGAGCCGCTCAAGTCGTAGGGCCCCACGAAAATACCATCCACGCCTTCCACCCCGAGAATGCCGTCGATGTTCTCAACCCCGGCGCGTGACTCGATCATCACCACCACGGCAATGTCATCATTCGCGGCCCGGACGTAGTCGTCGAAATGCACCCCATGGTCATTGGCCCGGCAGAAGGCATAGCCCCGCTCACCACGCGGCGGATACTTCGCGGAACGCACCGCGGCGGCGGCCTCCTCGGCCGTATTCACCAGCGGAACGATCACCCCGCGCGCGCCAAGATCCAACACCTGCCGGATGGCGAGGCGGTCGTTTTCACGCACCCGCGCGAAGGGTACGCAATTCCGTCCATGCATGCCACGCATGACCGCACCGAAACTTTCGATGCCAATGTCCGTGTGCTCGCAATCGATCGCGATCCAGTCAAAGCCCGCCGTGGCCAGCACCTCCGCCGCCGCGGGATGGCCGATTTGAATCCAGGACCCCAGACTCAACCGCCGCGCCAACAGCGCCTGCCGAACGGGATTTGTAGTGCTCTGCATGTGTGTGCCTCACCGCGCAACCGCAACGCGCATAGTACCCCACCACCCCGCGCGTCTGCCAGTGCATTTGCTGTAGTCAAGCGGCGCCTGCCCTGCCGTGGCCAGCCTGGCAGCCCGTTGAACAATGCGGACACGCCTCACGGCGTTACTACCAACGGGCGTTTCGTGGCAGTCCTCGCGTTCGTAGTAACGCCGTAAGGCGTGTCCGTTTAGAGCGGACGAGTTTTTCAACGGACAGCTGAGGCGTAGGCTGGGTCCCGCGCGATTCTACTGCCTCTCACTCATTCGTCACGGTCGCACGAAACACCGCACCCGTCGTCACGGTGAATCCCGGATCGAGTTGGATGCTGGACCCGGCTTCGAATGTGACATTGCCCGGCGGCACGACCGTAAACCCGCTTTGGGCCGTGATCGTGTCGCGCGCGGTAAAGTTGGTTGGCACCGCCACAGTTTGGTTGCTGACGATCAGATCCTTCACACGCCACCGCCAGGTGAGCGCGGAATTCGTGGTAAGCGTGAACGCCCCCGTATTGGTCGCGTTACCCACGGCGGGCACGCTGCCGGTCCCCGTCCAACCATCCGCAACATAGGTGGTCAGACTCGTATTGTTGGTGGCCATGGCCAGCGCGGACGAAAGCCCCGTCACCGCGCTGCCCCACAAAAGCAAATTCGTGCCGTATGGTGGCGAAACCGCCCCCAGATTGGCGGGGGTCCCGGTCACGGTCAGCGTATAGCTCGCCGGCAGCGACCCGCTCAACAGGAGCGAGTAGGTCTGGTTGGTGCCGGTCAGCGCGCCACGCAAACGCACAATCGCGCTGTACAACCCCACCACACCGGGCGACGCGACA
>CAMFEP010000148.1 GCA_945949405.1 Kiritimatiellales bacterium | reverse complement strand
ACCCGCACCACATAATCCCCGCCCGCCCGCTCCACCACCACCGCCAGGTCCCGCCCCGCATATGGAATCCGCGCCTCAACACGCCCCCACGCCGCAGGCAAACACGGACGGAAGCGCAGCCCGCCCGGCTCCGCCTGCGCCCCAAGCATCGACTGGTACACATTGCGCACCGCCACCGCGATCGTCCCCGAGAAGAACGTATCGCCGCCCTCGCCTTCCCGCCCCGGCGCACCTTTGTAGACATTCACGATCGCATACGGCGCGCTGCGCGCCGCCGCCACGGGATGCCGCTCCTGATCGTACGGAAACAGGAACTGCATCACGTCCAGGCAAAGGTCCCCCTCGCCAATCACCGCCAACGCCCGCGCCAGGAATCCGTGGCACCCATGGTTGTAGCATGTGCCATTTTCCCCGAGCCCCGGGGGCAGATCGCCGCTGCCAATACGCCCCAACCCGTCCACCGGCGGATGCCCCAGCGCCGGCGTGAAGAGCGGATACCCATGCGGCGTACGGATCCCGCGCAACCGCATTAATAAAGCCGGCAACTCCGCCTTCTCAAACACTCCGGCCAGTATCCCAAACGCATTCACCGGCACGTTGAACCGCGTCTGCCCGTCCGGATCATGATCGGAAAAAAACCAGCACCCACTATCCGAAAATAAGCCATTCAAATATCCCAGCTTGTTGAGCGCGTGCCGCCGCAACTGTGCGCGAAACCCATCCGCCGCCTTCTCACAAGCCTCCGCCTCCGGTAGTCCTTCGCCATTCGACCTTTGACCTTCGACCTTCGACGTTCGACCTTCGACTTCTCCCAGATGCCGCTTCAGCCCCGCCGCCTGCCGCAAACAATGCATCGCGTGACAAGTCACCATCACGCTTTCCCCGCGACCTTCAAGCCCCGCGCGGTTCGCCGAATCGTTCCAGTCGCCTTCCAGAATCTTGCAGAGCCCATGCTCCCCAATGTTGGCGGGATTGGTGTAATACCCAAGCAGCCGCCCCAAATGATCCAGCACCGTCGTGCGTTCCTCCGAATCCAAAAACGGCACCGTCTCCCTCAACACGCCAAAATCGCGCGTCTGGCACACGTACTCGTACACCAGCTCCCACACCCACAGCCCCGAATCGACGTACGGCCGCTGATCGTGCTTCCCCTGCCGCCCGTCGGTGGAATACTGCCGCACGAACCAGCCGTCCGTGCGCTCGGTTTCCAGAATCTCAAAAATCACCGCGCGCACCTCCGCCGGATACCACGCCGCCACCCCCGTGTAATCCTGCGCTGTGTCACGCACCCCGCGCATGTTGCTCGGCCAGCCGCGCCGCAGCACGAGTTGCTGCTGCAATGAAAGATACTCATTCACATAGCGCGTGAACGCCGGATCCGGTGTCCGAATCTCGGCGCGCGTCAGCAGCGCGCGCTTGTGCGCCGCCACGGCCTGGGTCTCGCCATCAAAATTCTTGAGCGCCGCCTGTAACGCCGGCAGCGGATTCCCGTCGTCGGCCAGCAGCATGCTGAACGTAAAACGTTCCCCCGGCGCCAGCGTCACGCGCGACGCAAACGCCACGAACAACGGAGTCCCATAGGTTTCAGCACGCTCCGCCAGCCCCCACTGCGCCCAGTCGTGCAGCGCCGCCGGCCACTCGCGCGTGCCGCGCCCCTGAAACACCGCCTCGTCAAGGGTCAGCCGCTCGAACGCCGTGTCCAGCACCAGCCGCAACGCCCGCCGCTGCTCCGGCCGCCCCGCCGGACTCCCCATCCCCAAACGTACACTGCGCGTCGCAACATCATACTGACAGGTCTGAAACAGCCAGGGCATGTCCCACGCCGCCGCCTGCGTCGCCGTCAGCCAGGGCACCAGCCGCGGCATCACCACCACGTTGCGCACGCTCTTGCCAGTGTTGCGCACCGTCACGCGCATGGCCGCCCCCACCAGCGTCTGCAATGTCGCCAGCTCGGTCGTCACCGCAATCCCCTCGCGCGTCACATTCCAAACCGCCTTCTCCGGATGCCACGCACACGCAAATTCGCCCGGCGCTTCTGCTTGCGCCACATCCGTGGATTGCGGCCCGCGAAAATTCGTAAACGCCGCCGCCGGATTCCCATCCGGCATCACCCACACCGCCCAGGGTGGATTGTCCGTGGCGCCATTCCCGCGCAACCAGTACATCCCGCCCGGCGGATTTTCCTGCAGGTAACTCTTGCCGTTGTGATGCACCCGCCAGAACAGCCGCTCGTCCCCCAGAATATGATCCCACTCGCGCGGCAGGTGATAACGCTCCACCCGGAACCCGGCAAAGTCCGTGCTAAATTGCCCCCACCCACCCAGCCCCAATTCTTCCAGTTTTTTCATGCGTGGCGCATGGGGTACCACATTTGCTCCCACAGGGGAACCACGAAGAACGGCGGTGTTTACCCCATTTGACTGTCGCGCCCCGGGAGGGGCGGCCGCTTGGCCGCCCACGCCCACCCCTTCGTGTGTCCGCTTCGTGCCCTTCGTGTCTTCGTGGTTTTCCGTCCTTCCCCCGCCTCAGCCCTCCTGCTATCCTCCCCCCCCATGCGCACACTGCGCCTCGCCAGCTTCGGCATTCAGGGTTCAATCGGGGATAGCCTCACGCCCGAAATCATCATCGATTTCGCGGCGGCCTTCGGCACCTTCCTCGAGGGCGCCCCCGTGCTCGTGGGCCGCGACACGCGCCAGTCCAGCCGCATGCTCCATTCCGCCGTCCTCGCTGGACTCATGTCCGCCGGCTGCGACATACTCGACTTCGGCGTCTGCCCCACGCCCATGCTCCAATTCTCAACCCCGCGCCACAAAGCCGCCGGCGCCATCTCCATCTCCGGCGGCCACAGCCCCATGGGCAACAACGCCCTGCAGCTGATTGGCCCCCGCGGCGCCTACATCGAACCGATCGTCGGCGAAACCGTCCTCGATATCTATCACGCCCGCGATTTCACCAACGCACCCTGGAACAAACTCGGCAAGGTCCGCAAGGCCACCGATTTCGCCGCGCCCTATTTCACCCGCCTCGCCGAACTCCTCGACGCCGCCGCCATCCGCAAGGCCGCCTTCACCGTCGTCATCGACCCCGTCAACGGCGCCGGCTGCCGCTTCATCCGCTCCTTCGCCGATACCCTCGGCCTGCGCGTCCTGCCCGTGAATGACGTCGAGTCCGGCCACCTCGCCCACGATCCCGAACCCCGCCCCCGCAACGCCCGCCAGGCCGCCGCCCTCATGAACCACATCCCCGCCCACATCGGCATGATCTCCAGCAGCGACATGGGCCGCCTCTCGATCGTCAGCGAATCCGGTGAAACCGCCAGCGAGGAATACACCCTCCCCATCATCGCCAACCACGTCCTCTCCCGCCACCAAAGCGCCGCCAAGGGTGGCGTCGTCGTCACGAATTGCTGCACCACCCGCACCGTGGACGACGTTGCCGCCAAGCACGGCGCCACCGTCACCAAAACCCGCGTCGGCCAGGCCTACGTCAGTTCCGCCCTCGCCGACGAAAATGGCATCCTCGGCGGCGAAGGCAACGGCAGCGTGGCCCTCCCCGAATTCAGCCGCGGCTTCGATGCATTCCTGATGATGGGCCTGATCCTCGAAGCCATGGCCGTGCAAAACCGCCGCGCGTCAGAATTAATCAGCGACCTGCCCCGCTATCACATCGTCAAACGCCAGGTCGCCGGCGAAGCCCAGCGCGGCTATCGCGCCCTGGAACGCATGGCCGGCCTGGATGAGTGGCGCGCCGGCGGCACGTTAACGTCACTCGACGGCCTGCGCGTCGACTGGCCCGATGGCTGGCTCCACCTGCGCGCCTCCCAAACCGCCCCCATGGTGCGCATCATCTCCGAAGCCCAGTCCATGCCCATCGCCGAAGCCCGCGCCGACAAAGCCGCCCGCCTCCTGGAGCAAATGATGTGAGAATCTCGTCTTGGGGCATGCTGAAATCAAGATTCACCACCCGCTGCGCTGGAGGCACGG
>CAMFEP010000147.1 GCA_945949405.1 Kiritimatiellales bacterium | reverse complement strand
GGAGGTGGTGCGTACAAAGAGTACAGCCCCACCTCCGAAAAACGCCCGCTTGGGGCACATCTGCCATTCCGTATTCGCATCCCGCCTGCGGCGGGCAACCAAACGCGCACCACGAACGCCTCGCCCTTCGCGGACTCGGGCGATTTCGGATTGAGAAAATCGGAGCCGAACGGCGCTTGCATATTGCGGGGGGCGGGGCAATAATTCGGGGAAATGGAGTTTGGCATGCAACACGTTACACCGATACTGGCTTGGGGTGTGGGGACGCAAGAGGTTCTGATCCTCCTGCTGATCATCCTGCTGCTATTTGGCGGCAAAAAGCTTCCGGAACTGGCGCGATCGATTGGGCGCAGCCTTAGCGAGTTCAAGAAGGGCCGGGAAGAGGGGGCGCGCGACGCGCTTTCCGAAAAGAAGCCGGACGAGACGGATCGCAAGGGGTGACCACGCATTTAGGGCGCGGCTCGGCGCAGCGTCGCCCTCCAAGCTTTCATCAAGGCGCGGGCGTCATGGGCAGGTTCAGCGGGGCGAAGGCGTCGGCGCTTTTGGGTGCGGCGACCGGCGCCTGGAGGCGGGCCACGCCGTCGCGACCGGCGGCAATATCCTTGTTCACCATCGCGAGCAGATCCTCGACGCGGCGGGTCCAGGCGCTGTTGGGATTGGCGGCGAGGAATTGTTCATAGAGAATGCGCGCCTGCGTGAGGCGTCCGGCCTGCTCCAGGCAGCGGGCCTGCCCGATGATGGCTTGGGGCGTGAGGAAGTTTCCCGGGTGGCGCGAGGCGAAGTTTTCAAATCCGCGCATGGTTTCGTCGATTTTTCCCTGGGCTTCCGCGCAATGCAGGGAGCCGAGCTCGGCCACTGGCGCCATTTCGTGCGTGGCGTATTGCGTCGTGAAGGTGTCGTACTTGTCCCTGGCCAGCGTGTAGTTGCCGGCGGAATAGTAGGCGTGGGCGATTTTCAAGAGGGCCAGCGGCGCGGCGGGGGTGCCCTGATAGTCGCTCACCACGCGCTCCAGTTCGTCGAATGATTTGGCGGAGGCCATCAGCAGGAGGGCATCGCGGCGGGAGGACTCCGCGCGGTTTTTATAAAAGGTAAAGCCGAGCACGACCACGAGGGCCAGGCCCACGCCGGCGGCCAGCGGGATGCCGTAGCGCTTGAGGATTTCCAGCGGCTCGTGTAACTCGGAAGGCAGGACGAGTTTGGCGGTGGGGTGTTGTGTGACGGTGTTGCTCATGGGGGCTCTCCTTAAAATACGCGCGCCATTTAAGCAAAGCGGCGGGCGGGGGGCTACAACAAAGGCAGGGGCACGGTGACCTATTGCCGTAGGTTTCAGGTGTCAGGGTTCAGGAGCGCAGGGGCGAGGAAGCGCCATTCCCCTTGCAGCGCCTGCCAGCAGGCGGTATTGCTTTCGGTCGCATGCATGCAGATACACTTAAGCTGGGCGTGAACATTGACCATGTGGCCACGGTGCGGCAGGCGCGGCGCACGGCGTATCCGGATGTGGTCGAGGCGGCGCGGCTTTGCGAGGCGGCGGGCGCGGCGGGGATTACCGTGCACTTGCGTGAGGACCGGCGGCACATCCAGGATGCGGACGTACAGGCGTTGCGCCGGGAGATTCGCACGCGTTTGAATCTGGAGATGGCGGTGGCGCCGGAGATCGTGGCGATTGCGCGGGCCGTGCGTCCCCATGAGGCCTGCCTCGTGCCGGAGCGCCGCGCCGAGCTGACCACCGAGGGCGGGCTGGACGTGGCGGGCAATCGCGGCGCCGTGGGTGAAGCCGTGCGCGCACTCGCGGATGCGGGCATCGTGGTGAGCTTGTTTATCGATCCCGATTTGCGCCAGATCGACGCGTCGGTGGAACTGGGCGCGCCGGTGGTGGAATTGCATACGGGGGCGTTTTGCGACGCGCAGGGTGCCGCGGCGGAGCGCGAGCTCGAGCGCCTCGTGCAGGCGGCGCGACACGCACATGGGCTGGGGCTGCAGGTGAATGCGGGCCACGGCATCAATCTGGAAAATATTTCCGGGATTCTGGAGATTCCGCACATGGATACGCTGAACATCGGGCACAGCATTGTGTCGCGCGCCGTGCTGGAGGGCATGACGCGCGCGGTGGGGGAAATGCGCGAGGCCATGGCGGCGTATCGCGGCGGGCGGGCGGGAGGGGCGCGATGAAAGTTGTTTCCACCGAACAGATGCGCCAACTCGACGAACTGGCGGGCGCCGATTTCGACATTCCCGGCGAGGAATTGATGGAGCGCGCCGGCCACGGGGTGGCCGTGGTGGTGGATGACCTGGCGCGTGTCTCGGGTTTCAATCATTCACCCGTGCGCCTCGTGGCGGGGCGGGGCAACAATGGCGGGGACGTGTTCGTGGCCGCGCGCCACCTGCACGCCATGGGCTACCGCGTGGAAGTCTGGCTGGCGGGCGAGCGCAAGCGGATCAGCGGTGACGCGGCCAAGCATCTGGAACTGATGCGCAATGCCGGCATCGCCCTTGAAGAAGTCACCACGCCACAGGATTGGGAAGACCTGACCATGATGCATGAGGGTGGTCAGGGGATTGTGATTGATGGCGTGCTGGGCACGGGCATCCGTGGTCCCGCGCGCGGGCTGGCGGCGGGGGCGATCCAGTTCATCAATATGCTGGGGGAGGCCGGGCCGGTTGTGGCGGTGGATATTCCCTCCGGGATGGACGCGGACACAGGGGTGGCGGAGGCGGATACGGTGCGCGCGGACCTGACCGTGACCATGGGGCTGCCCAAGCGCGGGCTCGTGGACCCGCGCGGGATCGAGTTTGTAGGCGCCGTGGAAGTGGTGGACTTGGGGATTCCCGAGGAGCTGGTGGATAAGGTTGAAAGTGACCTCGATCTGGTCACGGCGATCGATGCGCGCCGCTGGCTGCCGCGCCGGCCGCGGGCGAGTCACAAGGGCGATTACGGGCATGCGCTGGTGATTGCGGGGGCCGCGGGCTATGTGGGCGCCGCGATTCTGGCGGTGCGCGCGGCGGTGCGTTCCGGCGTGGGGCTGGTCACGGCGCTGGTGCCGGAATCCATCGCGGGGGTGGTGGCGGGGGCGGTGCCGGAGGCGATGGTGCATGCGGGGCGGCAGTCGCTGCACGGCGCGCTGGCGGCGGATGCGGTGCCGGCCTGGGGGCGCAACCTGGCGACGTTCGACGCGGTGCTGGTGGGGCCGGGACTCACGGCGCATCCCGAAAGCCGGCAACTTGTGCTGCAATTGTTGAAGACGTTTGCCGGCCCGTTGGTGCTGGATGCCGATGCGCTCAACGTGATTGGCGGGGATCATGGGCTTATCCAAGGCAGCGCGGCGGATGTGGTGGTCACGCCGCACCCGGGCGAATTGGGGCGGTTGCTCAATTGCCCGGCGGCGGAGGTGCAGGCGAAACGGTTCGAGATGGTGCGGCGCGCCGCGAAACTGCTTGGGGCGGTTACGGTTTTGAAAGGCGCGGGCACGCTGGTGGCGGCGGGGGGGCAGCCGTTGAGCATCAATTTAACGGGCAATCCGGGTATGGCCAGCGGGGGCATGGGCGACGTGTTGGCGGGGTTGCTGGCGGGCCTGCTGGCCCAGCGCATCCCGGCCTTCGATGCGGCGCGGCTGGCAGTCTATCTGCACGGCCGGGCGGGGGACCGGGTGGCCTGGACGACCTCCCAGGCGGGCATGATTGCCGGGGACGTGGTGGACGCCTTTGCGCATGTGTTTTCGGACATCGTGCCGAGATAACGGAAAAGGAGCCATTTTCGGTGGAATGTAGGGGCTTCGCTTGTGAAGTTCTGACGTTTTCGAGGGCACGCGCGAGCGCGGCCCCTACATGACGATGATGCGCCCTACCGTACCGACGGTCGGCGGTTGACGTTGTGCCCGGTGCTGCCTATAGTGGGCGGAATTTTCCAGCGGCGAATTCGCTTGGGATGGGAGGATATATCGTGGGTGATGGAAAGCATGCGGGTGGTCGTGAATCTGGTGCGAAGACAGTGCGCCGCGCGATTCTGTTCGAACTTGAGTACGTGGCGGTTGCGGGCCGGCAGATTAAATTTGACACGATGAAGGCGGCGTTGAAGGGA
>CAMFEP010000146.1 GCA_945949405.1 Kiritimatiellales bacterium | reverse complement strand
CGCACCGGGGGGATTTCCGGTCGGTGTATGCGACGTTGTTGGAGCGGCACTTGGGGGTGGCGGCGGGGCCGGTGCTGGGGCGGGAGTTTCCGTTGGTGGATGGGTTGGGTGCCTCGGCGGCGGCGGCGGGGTGAGGCGGCCGAAACCGGAAGCGGTGTGCGTTTGGTGCGAAACGGGCGGGGCGTCTTCGCCCCAATTGCACGCTTCCCGGAGACGGCGCATACCAGGAGTATAGCGCCGTCTCCGGAGCGCGCGCACTTGGGGCAAATCCACCCCTCCCGTTTCGCATCCCGTCCCGCAGGCGCGGGACGGGCAACCAAACGCACACCGCGTTGCCATCGCCCTTCGAGGACTCGGGCGAGTTCGGATCGGAGATGCGGACGGCACGGAATGCCGTGCCGACCATTCGGAACGTGTCAGGTATTCCCGGCTTGTTTCCGTGGCGAGGCGGTTCGTATTATGAAGTCGCAAAACGGCGAGGGAAGAGGCGGTGGGAAAAGGAGGTTGGGGATGATCAAAGAGATTTTGACGACGCGGTGTGTGCCGGCGGCGATTATTGATGATGTGGAGGCGGCGGTGCCGTTGGCGGAGGCGCTGTTGGCGGGCGGGCTGGATGTGCTGGAGGTGACCTTCCGGACTGACGCGGCGGCGGAATGTATCCGGCGCGTGGCGCAGGGGTGTCCGGGGATGTGTGTCGGGGCTGGGACGGTGCTGACGGTGGAGGAGATGGATCAGGCGGCGGCGGCGGGATCGAAATATGTGGTGACGCCGGGGTTGGGGGAGGATGTGGTGGCGCGGGCGCAAAAACTTGGCGTGCCGATCATTCCCGGGGTTTTGACGCCGACGGAGATCACGCGGGCCTGGCAGATGGGGTGCAAGATTTTGAAGTTCTTCCCGGCGGGGGCGATGGGCGGGATCGCGACCTTATCGGCGCTCGCGGGGCCCTTCGCGCACAAGGGGATTAAATTCATTCCGACGGGCGGCGTGGATGCGAAAAATGCGGCGCAATTTCTGGCGTTGTCCTGTGTGGCGGCGGTGGGCGGGTCGTGGATGGTCAAGCGCGAGTTGATCGAGGCGAAGCGGTGGGGGGAGATCACGGCGCTGGCGCGGGAAGCGGTGAAGGTTTGTGCGGTGCGGTAGGGGTGGGGCAAATCTGCCATTCCATATTCGCATTCCCGCTGCGCGGGACAGCCAAACGCACACCGCACTGCCATCGCCCTTCGAAGACTCGGGCGAGTTCGGAGGGGAACGGCCTCAGACTTTAAATTCCTACTCCGCCACAATTCACAAGCCCTGCATGGCGGTTTGGTAGGCGCGGAGGGTGATGGCGATTTCGGAGGGGCGGTTGCGGGCGAGCCAGAGGCGGGTGAAGCGATTTTGTAGTGTGCGCATTTCGGTGCGCAGGGATTTGCGGGCGTGGGGGGAATTTTTGCCATCGGGGGCGAGGACGATCAGCTTGCGCGCGGCGTGGGCGAGGGTGTCCGCGGCGAAGAGCCAGTAGGGCAGGATGGCGTGGGGATCTTTGGGAGAGGACGGCTCACCCGGAGGGTTCGCCCTACCGGTTGCCATGCTTGATTCCAGCACGGTGCGGATGGCGGCGAGTTTTTTGAGGGTGCGGTGGCCGAGGGCGGCGTTGAGGGTGAAGGGGCCGGGGCGGATGCGGCCCTTGAGGGACTGGAAGCCCTGGAAGGTTGGACCGGCGAAGAGCGGGCTGGCGGGCGGGGCGAAGTAGATGTGATACCAGATGCTCTGGTAGTGGGCGTCGGTGGCGAGGTGGGCGATGTCGCCGAGGGCATCGATGGCGCGGGGCAATCCTGGCGCCGATGAGCCCAGAAACACGCGCGCAAAGCGTTTCGTGAAACTGGTGTGATCCGCGTTTGGATTCCAAGCCTGCTCGGCGCCGTAGAGGAAGCCGTGCCAGGAAAATTCCATGAAATTGAAATGGCCGCGGTCACCCCAATCGGTGTTGAGGATACCGTGGGCATGGTGGCGCAGGGCGGCCCGGGTGTAGCCGTGGATTGAGGCGGTGGCCTCGTGGAGGCGCGGGAAGAGGGAGACCCACGAGGACGTGCCGGGGCAGGCGATGAAGGGGATGCCGGCCTTACGGAAGGCGGCGACGCGGTTGAAGTTCGTGCGGTGGTCGTAGCCCCAATCAAGGACGGTAACGTCGCGGGGAATTTTGGGGATCAGGTCGGGGTAGTGGTGAATGATGTCGCCCCAGAACATGATGCGCTTGCCGTGGCGGCGGGCGAGGCGGCGCAATTTCAGGAGGTGGTTGAGGTACAGGGGGCCTTTGCCGATGCGGCGGGCGAGTTGGTAGCTTTGACCGAGAGCGAGGTCATAGGTTTCGTCGCAGCAGGCATTAAATTGGCGGGACGAAAAGTTCGGCAAAAATTCGCTAAAGAGTGAATCGAGAAATTTGTAGGTGCCGGGGTTGGCGGGGGCGATGCTCCAGGCGCGGCGCTGGCGGGCTTCGGCCATTTTGCCGGCGTCGGGATCTTCGTACTGGTTGATGCCGAGGTCCTCGGCGAGGTGGCGGTAGGGTTTGTGGTGGAGGACGGTGGCCATGTGACCAAAGCTCGCGAGGGACGGGACCAGTTCGATGAAGCGGGCGCGGCAGGTGGCATCGAGTTGGCGGAAATCGGCGGCGGTGAGGGGCGAGGCGCCGCGGCCGATGAGGGGGTGGGCTTTAAAGCGGTAGGTGTGTTCGACGTAATGCTGGAGGTGGTTGATTTTGAAGCGCGAGAGCAGGTCGGCTTGCTCGATGAGGCGTGAAGTTTTGGGGACGCGGCCGCGGGTCACGTCGTAATAGACGCCGCGCAGGGGGAAGGCCGGCCAGTCGTCGATGCGCAGGCAAGGGAGGCGGATTGAATTGTGAGGGGGCGTGCTTTGTGCTTTGTGCTGGGTGCTGGGGAGGGGACTACGATTTGGATTACGATGAGGAGCAGGCGCCTGGGCGAGGAGTTGGCGCAGGGTTTCGAGGCCGTAGGTGGCGCCTTGGGGAGTTTTGGCGAGCAGTTCGATGCCGGAGGGGCGGATGGTGAGGCGGTAGCCTTCGGGGTGGAGCGAGGCGCGGTGGGAGAGGGTGAGCCCCGCACCAGAGCAAGCACGGTGCGGGGCAAGGGTGGGCGCGGAAGATGCGGGGGCATTGGTTGATTGGTGGATTGGGAGGATTTGGGCGGCGAGTTGGGCGGCGGGGTGGAGGCGGGGGTCGGTGATGTGGATGGTGGGGTTTTGGGGGAGTGCGAAGGTGCCGGATTGGAGGGTCAGGCGGCGGGGTTGGGGGATGAGAGAAATATTCATGTGATCTCGATTTGGCGGCGGTCGGTTCCGGGGGCGACGGTGAAGCGCAAGTGGAGGGCGTCGGGAGGGAGGAGATCGCCGGCGCGTTCGGCCCATTCAAGGGCGACGAGGCTGTTGTTCTCGAACCATTCTTCGAAGCCGATGGCGAGGAGTTCCTCGGGGTTGGTGATGCGGTAGAGGTCGCCGTGTACGAGGCGACGCTGGCCTGTGTACTCACGCATGATCGTGAAAGTTGGGCTGGTTACCGATTCGGTGATGCCGAGGGCGTGGGCGAGGCCGCGGACGAAGCAGGTTTTGCCGGCACCGAGATCGCCGTGGAGGGCGAAGGCGCGGCATTTTGGGAAGTCGCGGAGGACTTGGGCGGCGAAGGCGGCGGTGTCTTCGGGGCTGGAGGAGAGGAAGGTGGTGCCGGGGCGCAGGGGGTGTGTCATGTGGCCTTCCTCTGGCTAGGTGGCCGCAAACGGAATGCGGTGTGCGTTTGGTGCGAATCTGGAACGGCATCTTCGCCCCACCCGGACGCTTCCCGGAGTCGGCGCATACTGGGAGTATAGCGCCGGCTCCGGAGCGCGTCCGCTTGGGGCAAATCTGCCATTCCCTATTCGCATCCCGCCATACGGCGGGCGGCCAAACGCACACCGCGTTTGCCATCGCCCTTCGCGGACTTGGGCGATTTCGGATCTAGAAGGGTGGATTTCAGAAAAAGATGCATGTTAGCTGGTGGTGAAATGTTCGAAGCCTTTGATTTCGAGGTTAGATGGTTTGCCTTGGGGGTCGCGGAGTTGGATTTGGTTGGGGGGGGCGGTGATGGTGCCGATGCGG
>CAMFEP010000145.1 GCA_945949405.1 Kiritimatiellales bacterium | reverse complement strand
GCGAGCGGAGGGCGCGGAAGAAGGTGGGGGGGGCGCCGGGGAGATTTGTGCGGGTGGTGTAGCCGACGACGCCGGTGGCGTTGGTCCATTGGGCGGCCCAGGGGCCGGACAGGTTGGTCGCGGTTTGTCCCACCACGCTGTTTGTATCGGTGGCCCAGAGGCGGGTCACGATGGCGGTGCTGGTTCCAGAAATATCCCACCAGAAATCGTTGCGCTGTTGGAAGGCGCCGGTGATGCGCTTGAAATCCGCGTAGAAGATGCGCGCGATATCGCGGTGGCGGATGAAGTTGATGTTTTCATCGTTGGTGTTCGTGAAGGAGAGCGCGGATGCGGTCCAATTGGCCGAGCCGTGGATCAGCAAGGGGTTGGCGCCGAAGGGATCGATGACCATGTATTTGGCGTGGATGAGTTCGCTTTCGCCGGCGTCCAATGCGGACCAGTCAGCCATGGCGAAGGCACGTAACATGTGGACGACATTGGTTGTGGTGTAGTTGGCCGAGTTGGTGAGCGCGCTGTAGATGGCGTCGCTATCGCCGCCTGGATCCGTGTCGCTGCGGGGCATGGACCCATATACGGCAACACCTCGATTCGCGGCCGCGATCAACTGATCACGAATTGTGGTGCGCGTGAGCTTGTTCAGCGCGAACACAATTTCATGTTTCGCCTGGCGGATCGCATTGGTTACATCCGTGAGGGCGTTATTACCGCCCGTGGCGCTGGTGGGATAGGGGCCGAAGCGCACGACATTGGTGCCCCACGCGCCGGGAATGCTATAGGTCGAGCGGTCATGCGCGTGGGATTTGGCGGGGTTGTCATGAAAGCGCCCGGCGAGGAATTCGGCGAACTCGGCCTTGTAGGCGGCATACATGGCATTGTCACGCACCTCGAGTCCGATGTTCCACTGCAGGGAGCTGGCACCGCCGGTGAAGTTCCAGGAGGCGACGAAGACCCAGCGATTGCTGGGGCCATAATCGAACAGGCCCAGCTTGTGATGCATGATTCCCCCTGGATCGGACTCTTCTTCGAGATCGAGGGGATTGACGACGCGGTTGGTGAGGTCATTTAACGAATAACTGCCGTAGGTGGTGCTCTTCGAAACGCTGTTATCAATGACCATGTGCATCGTGGCGCCCCGGTTCAGCGCGCCATTGACGGCGGTGAGGATGGGACCGGCGGCGCCGCAACAGGTCGAATCGCCACTGAATGTGTAGGTGGAGAGGAAGCCTTCCTGCCCATTCGTCAGGGCATTGATGCGCGCCAGCAAGGCATCGCGAATGGCCCATTCATTTGGATTGCCACTCGAGGCCGCGAAGGTGTCCTGGTCGGGAAAGTTATAATGGACGGCCCACCCGTCCTCGCGCACGGTGACGGCGCGGGCGGAATACGCACAGGCCAGGGCGAGGAGAAGAAGGCAGGCAAGAGGGCGTATGGGAGCAATGGGCATTCCAATATTATAGCCAAGACGTGTGTGTGTTGCGAGCCGAGTGGGGGGCGGGTATAGTGACACGGTGAAAACGAAGTTTGCCGTTGGTTATGTCCTTTTCTGCCTGATGGCGAACGGCGCGCAGGCGCAGTCCACCAACGCGGCGGGTACCCTGGTCTTGAGCCTTGAGCACTGCCTGGAACTGGCGTTGGGTGGCAACTTGTCGCTGGCGTTGGGGAGACAGGAGCCGCAACGCCGCGGCGAGGACTTTTATATTGCCGGAGAGACGTTCGCGCCCACGGTGTTTGCTGACGCGGAATACAACAACCGTGAATCGCGCACGGAAAATTCCCAGCAAGGCGCGGAGATTCTGGAGCAAAAATCGGGAATGTTGAATGTCGGGCTGCGCAAAACCTGGACGCTGGGCACGCGCGCGGATCTGGCGTGGGCCTCGGCGCGGCGCGAAGACAACTCGGAATTCCGGCTGCTGAATCCGTCCTTTTCGGCCCATCCCACGCTGCAACTCACGCAACCGCTGCTGCGCGGGTTCGGGCTGGCGGTGAATCGCGCGGAGCTTGACCGGGCGCTGCTCGACAAGGACGTCGCGGACAGCGATTTCGCGATACTGTTGGAATCAGAACTGCTTGCGACATATCGCGCCTATTGGGAGCTTGTGCGCGCGGCGGCGCATCTGACGTTGGAGGAAACCTCGCTGCGGCTGGCGGCGGACCAGGTGGATATTGTGAGCAACCGGCTGGACGTTGGCGCTGCCGCGCCGCTGGATCTGACCTCCGCGGAGGTGGCGCTGGCGCGGCAGCGGGAGGCCGTGATTGGCGCGGCGAATGGGTATCGCAAGGCGGGCGATGCGTTGCTGTTTCGCATCCGGCCATCTGGCAGGTTGGAGGATTATGACCTGGCGATCATTCCTTCCACGGAAGCGACCGCGCCGGATGCGACGCAGGCTGTGCCCAGCTTGCGGGACTCCGTGGACGTCTCACTCGGGCAGCGGCCTGAATTGCATCGCGGGGACCAGCGCGTGGCGCGGGCGGATATCGACGTGGCGGGGGCGCGCAACGGCCGGCAGCCGGATCTGTCCGTGTTCGGGCGGTACGGGTATGACGGTCTGGCGGACGACTATGGGGACGCCGTCAATGAAGTCAGCGACCGCACCTATCCCGAGTGGACCGCCGGGCTTTCGCTTGAATTTTTATTCGACAACGAGAGCCGCCGGGCGCGCTGGCGGCAGGCGGTGCTGGGGAAGGAATCGGCTGAACTGGAGCGCCAGCAGGCGCTGGCGGAAATTGTGCTCGAAGTGCGCGCGGCGACGTTTGACCTGGAGGCGGCGTTCCAGACGGTGGTGGCAACGCAGCGCACGCATGAACTGGCGCGCGCGCAGTATGAGGGCGAACTGGAGCGGTTGCGCGTCGGCAGTTCCACGGTGTTTCAGGTGGATACGTTCCGGCGTGACCAGCTGGCGGCGGATCGGAATCAGCTCGACGCGCGGATCAATACGTTTGTCGCGCGCGCGGTGCTGGAGGTGGCGCGCGGGGAATTTGCGCGGAATATTCTGGGGGCGGTGCAGGGGGCGGGTGGAGAATGAGGGCAAGGATTTCTCGCGGAGGCGCGGAGAGCGCGGAGCGGAGTGCGGCAATTACGGAGGACTTTGCAGCAACTGCCGGTAGGCTTCGTAGGCGGCGATGGCGGCGGCGTTGGCGAGGTTGATGCTGCGTGCGTGGGGGCCGGGCATGGGGATGCGGAAGAGCTGGTCGCGGTAGCGGACATAAAAATCCGGCGGCAAGCCGCTGGTTTCGTTGCCAAAGACGAGATGTGCATCCGGCGTGAAGCGGCAATCGAAGCAGGAGCGTTCGCCCCTGGTGCTGGCGAAAAAGAGCGCGGGCGGGCGGGCGTCGGCCAGGTAGCGCTCCCAATTTTCGTGGATCACGAGATCCGCGTGCTCCCAATAATCCAGGCCGGCGCGTTTGACGCGTGACTCGCGGAGGGAGAATCCCAGCGGGCGGATCAGGTGCAGGCGCGCGCCGAGGCCGACGCAGAGGCGCGCGATCGAGCCGGTGTTTTGGGGAATTTCCGGCGCGACCAGCGTGATGTGCAGGGGCGGACTCACGACTGGCCGAGTTCGCTTTCGAGGCGCGCGAGTTTGGCGCGGAGGCGTTCGATTTCCTCCAGTTTTTTGGCACGGGCACGGTTGCGGCGTTCCTGCTCGTCATCCGTATCGAACTGGAGGCGTGGGCTGAGGATGCGCAGCGCGAATTGTTCCGTGGGATCGTTCGGATCCTCGACCGCTTCGCGGGAGGCGATGATGCGCACGTCGTTGGCGGTGAATTCCTCGCGCAGGGCCTCGAGCACGATCGAGGTGGTGCCGAGATTTTCCGCGCGGTGCACGATGACGCGGGCGATGGAATGTTCCTCCACGGCGGCGATGAGGGCTGCGAGGGCGGGGCGGGAGGGGGCGTCCTCGGGGGCCCAGCAGGCGGGCAGGAGGTCCCCGGTCAATTCGATGTCGGTGAAGATGTGTTCGGGTTCGACGGTGACGTTGAAGCGGCGCGCGAGATCCATGCAGAATGCAATCTGGCGTGCGACCTTGGTGGTGGTGTGCAATTTCTCGTGACGGGAGGTGCGGGCATAGATGCACGCTTTCATGGGGGGGAATATATATTGAAGATTGAAGATTGACGATTGAAGATTGCGGGCGGGAACTGCTGCTCAAGTAAGTGCGTGTCGCGACTCTTTAGGAATGTCCTATTGTAACTCAATAGAAATGTCCTCATCAGAGGTCTCCAGCCGAAAAGCAAGGAGGCCAGATGGGACTGATCGCAATGAGCACATGGGAGCGACGTCGCATGACGTTGATGACGCGGGTGGC
>CAMFEP010000144.1 GCA_945949405.1 Kiritimatiellales bacterium | reverse complement strand
AATCTGCCTTCCCCCCCCATCCCCTTTTGGTGGCCCGTGCGCTCCGCGCGCGGGCATCAACTCCGACCACCAGTCTTTTCCCACTTCAACGCGCCCCCACGGTCCCATCGGGGTCGGACCACGGTAAGTTGTTGTAGTAGAAGTGGATGATGGCGTTTTGGTGCGCCCAAACAGGCCTTGTATCCAATTTTGGGGACTAATTCTTGCCTGTAAGCGAAAGCAGGCATAGTCAGTGGGACCCTTTTGTCCTCAACCGACATCGCCCTGCGCTTGTCGCATGGCGTCAGATGTGTCAACGTATCCACCGTGCAAACACCGCCCGCCTGCCCGGAAACCCTGTCCCCGGAACAACGCACACAATTTCTGCGCGACGGCTACCTCGCCTTCCGCGCGGTGCTTTCGCCCACCGAAGTCGATTCCGCCCGCGACGCCCTCTCGGCGCTCATTCAAAAAAACGCCCGCGCCCCCGGCACCCTCGCCCGCCTGCAGGTGCAGTTCGAGCCCGGCACCGCACCCACTGACCTCACCGATGAACTCAAGGTGCGCAAGCTGATGTGGTTTTGCAACCACAACCCCTTTCTTCACGATCTGGCCCACACCCACGCGCGCATCCAGGGCGTCATCGCCTCGATCATCGGGCCCGCCCCGATCCTCTTTCAGGAAATGGCCCTGATCAAACCGCCCTTCGTCGGCGGTGAAAAACCATGGCATCAGGACAACGCGTACTTCGCCGTGTCGCCCCTGGAAGCCGTGCTGGGTGTGTGGATCGCGCTCGACGACGCCACCGTGGCCAACGGCTGCATGCACGTGCTGGCCGGTGAACACACGCTTGGTCCGCGCCGCCACCACCACGACCGCGATTGCGAAATCGTCCCCAGCCGCCTCGACGCCTCGCGCGCCACGCCAGTGGAACTCCCCGCGGGTGGCGCGATGTTTTTCGCCGGCCTCCTGCCGCACCAGACCCCGCCCAATACCTCGCCAAATCGCCGCCGCGCCCTGCAATTCCACTACCGCGGCGCCGCCAGCCGCGCCGTCAGCCGCGAGGAATACGACCGCATCTACGCCGAAGCCGACGGCACCCCCGCCTCCTGCGCCGCCGCACCGCCTAAACACTGAAAGCCGCGCCCTGCAGCGATAGCGAATGTAGCGAAGGGGTCAGGCCTTGATTAGTGATTAGCGTTTTGGCGGGGCCACGTCGGGTATAGGGTGCGGATATTGGTGGACCGATATCCCTGCCGAGGAGCGCCCGCCATGCGCTATCGGGTGACGTTTCAGCCCATCAACTCAACGCCCCCCGCCCCATTAACGCATCCAGCGCGCGACACCGCTCCGCCGTCATCGCCCTGCCCCCGCCCATCACCGCCGCAAAGATCGTGATCCGCGCCACATTCTCCAGCACCTCCAGCCGGTCAAACGCCTCCAGCAAACTCGCCCCCACCGCCAGCACGCCGTGATTCTCCATCAGCACGCAAGCCGTCTGCGGCCCGATGCACCCCGCCACTTCCCGCGCCAGATCATCCGTCCCCGTCAACGCATAGGGCGCAAATGCCGGCTCACCCACCAGCGCATAGGCCTCCGCCACCAGCCGGCAGTCCAGCTTCTGCTCCACCACGCAAAAGGTGCTCGCCGCCGCCGGATGCGCATGCACCACCGCCTGCACCCTTGGATGCCGCCGCAAAATCTCCAAATGCATCGCCGTCTCGCTGCTGGGCTTGAGCTTCGGTGTGTGATTCTTGCCATCCAACCCGATCACCGCCACCTGCGCCGCCGTCAACGTCCCCTTGTCCGCCGCCGCCGCCGTGATTAACACCCTGTCCTCCCCGCACCGCAGTGACACATTCCCCCCTGACGTCGTCGTCAACCCCCGCGCATACAGCCGCGTCATAATCCCCGCCACCGCCACCCGCCCCTGTTCAATTCGATCAATCATGAAAAATCCTCATCCCTTGCCCGAACTGGCCTCTCACCAGTTCGGGCAAAATCAAATCCGCCCCGCGTTCTCCGCGCCTCCGCGTCTCCGCGCCTCCGCGCCTCCGCGAGAAATCTTTTCAGAATTTTATTTGATCCACCACCATTGCGATCCGTCCCATCCCGTCCTATTATTCCCCCACACACGCCCCCCACGCCACAAGGAAACGCCCATGCTCGATACCGTCCGCTGGCTCACCGACGACAACCGCATCCTCGATCACGCCCCACCCACCGACACCGCCCTGCTCCCCGGCAAAGTCCGCCTGATCGATCAAACCCAACTCCCCACCTCCCTCGCCTATCTCAGCCTCGACGCCCCCGCCGCCATCCACGACGCCATCCGCCGCCTCGTCGTCCGCGGCGCCCCCGCCATCGGCATCGCCGCCGCCCTCGGCCTCGCCACCGCCATGCAACACCACTCCGGCCCACCCACCACCTTCCTCACCGAAGCCCAACGCATCGCGGCCTACCTCGAAACCGCCCGCCCCACCGCCGTCAACCTCGCCTGGTCCCTGCGCCGCGCCATGACCACCCTCACCGCCGCCGCGCAACACACCTCCGCCCTGCCCCAACTGAAACAAACCTTGATCCGCGAAGCCTTAAACATCCTCGCCGAAGATATAAACATGTGCCGCGCCATCGGCGAACATGGCGTGCCCCTCATCCGCCCCGGCATGGGCATCCTGACCCACTGCAACGCCGGCGCCCTCGCCACCGGCGATTTCGGCACCGCCCTCGCCCCGCTCTATCTTGCCCACGCCGCCGGCCGCGCCTTCACCGTCTATGCCGACGAAACCCGCCCCCTGCTCCAGGGCGCCCGCCTCACCGCCTGGGAACTTCAGCGGGCCGGAATCGACGTCATCCTCATCTGCGACAACATGGCCGCCAGCCTGATGCGCGCCGGAAAAATTCAGCTCGTCATCGTCGGCACGGACCGCGTCGCCGCCAACGGCGACACCGCCAACAAAATCGGCACCTACGGCCTCGCCGTCCTCGCCAAACACCACAACATCCCCTTCTATGTCGCCCTGCCCCGCTCCACCATCGACGCATCCCTCCCCGACGGCAGCCACATCCCCATCGAGGAACGCCACCCCGACGAAGTCCGCCGCCTCGCCGGCCACCCCATCGCCCCCGCCACCGTCCGCGTCGCCAACCCCGCCTTCGACGTCACCCCACACAATCTAATCACCGGCTTCATCACCGAACGAGGTATCATCACGCCCCCCTTCGCTGGGAAGTTGGTATAGGCATGAAACACGCCTTACTTCTCGCCCTCCCCCTCTTCCTCTGCGCGTGCTCCGTGCATCCCGCCACCGAAAATCGCCCCGCCTCCTGGGCCACCCCCGTTACCCTGGAAGGCGTGCCCAATCTTTTCAAGGTCAGCGACACGCTCTATCGCAGCCAGCAACCCACGGCGGCCGGTATGCAAAACCTTAAGGCACTGGGCATCAAAACCCTGATCAACCTGCGCACCTTCCACTCCGATCGCGACGAAATTGGAAAAACCGACCTGCACCAGGAACACATTTACATGAAAAACTGGCACCCGGAACGCGAGGACGTTCTGCGTTTTCTGCAACTTGCCACGGACCCCGCCAACGCCCCCGTCCTCGTCCATTGCCAGCACGGCGCCGATCGCACCGGCACCGTCTGCGCCGTCTATCGCATCGTCGTCCAAGGCTGGTCAAAAGAAGACGCCATCCGGGAAATGACAGAGGGCGGATTCGGCTTCCACCTCTTCTGGCGCAACCTCCCCAAGTGGATCAACACCCTCGACGTTGACAGCCTGAAGCGCGACTTGGAATCACCAGTACTGTAGCCGCGCGACTGCGTCGCGTGGCCCACGGCGCACAGCGCCACGGCTGCGCTAACCCGCAAAATGCTCCGGCAACCCGTTTTAAAGACGAACGTGAGAAATGCCGGCATATCACGTTTGTAGTAACGCCGTAAGGCGTGTCCGTTCACGGCGACCAAATGTTCAACCTGCTGCTATACAGAGCCTTCAAGGGTGACATCTCAACTTTTGACATTTCCTACGCCTTCGCCTTCCACTCCCCATCCGGCAGCACCTTGCACGTCCCACACGTTTTTCCTAATTGCTGACGCCGGACCCGCCACAAATCAATGGCCTTGCAGAACACAGACTCCGCCTGACCCACGCGGCCTTGCAAAAGTTTCCTGCGACGCTCAAGCCCCGGTGCCAACTCTTTCACGGAAATCGGGCAATCCCCCCCGCGCCACACCAGCCCCGCCTGCTCCGCCACCCCGCCATCCATCTGCACCCGCAAGTCCCGCCCACCCTTCATCGACAAACACACACACGGCATCGACTCCTCCGCAATATGATATGCCGTCGCCGCCTCGGGCGTGACCCCTAGACACAGTAAATGCCCGCCGCCATGCACCAGCCGCCCGATCGGACTCTCCGCCGTCCAAATCCCCGCCTCCA
>CAMFEP010000143.1 GCA_945949405.1 Kiritimatiellales bacterium | reverse complement strand
ATTCGCAACCGGCTCAACAACCTCGTGCGCGCCGTGCGCAGCGTGCCGCTGGAGGTGCAGGATGTCGCGTTCAGCGGGTTGTGCTCGGCGCTGGCGGTGCTCACGGCGGAGCAGAAACGCAATGGCGTGGTGGTGATCGATCTTGGCGGAGGCAAGACGGACTATGTGGTGTATGCCGAAGGCGTCGTGGCCTCCGCGGGTGTGATTGCGGTGGGCGGCGATCATGTGACCAACGACATTTCCGTGGGGTTCAATATTTCCTCGGCGCAGGCGGAGGGGCTCAAGCGCGATTCCGGCTCGGTGGATCCCAAGGCGCCGGTGGATGGGCCGGATGTGGTCGTGCCGGCGGAAGGTACGACGCCCGCGCGCACGGTGACGGTGCGGGCGGTCAATACGATCATGCAAGCGCGCCTGGAGGAGCTGCTGACGAAGATTCGGCAGCGCATTGCCAAGGACGAGTTGTTGCATCACATGGGGGCGGGCGTGGTGTTGACGGGCGGTGGGGCGCATACGCGCGGGATCACCACGCTGGTCGAGGGTATTTTCGGGCTGCCTTGCATGGTCGGCATTCCCCGCAACGTGGGCGGACTTGCGGCCGCGACCAGCGGCCCCGAGTATGCGACGGCGAGCGGCCTGGTGCAGTATGGGTTCAAGGCGGCACGCGAGCAGGATTCGCGGAGGCCGTTGAAAGATTTCTTGAAGGGCTGGTTTGGCCGGTAGGCGCGGCGGGAGCAACCATGAACGTGTGCATTATCGGGGTGGGAGGCGCGGGCAGCCGCATTGCGGGCAAGGCCGCGCCGCGCGTGCTGGGGGCGGCGCATGTCGCGGCGGTGAATACCGACGCGCGCGAACTCGATGGCACGCCGGTGCCAGTGAAACTGCAAATTGGTGCGACGCGCACAGGCGGGCTGGGCGCGGGGGGCGCGGCGGCCAGCGGGCGGCTGGCAATGGAGGACGATCTACCGACGCTGCGCGAATTCGTTGCGGGCAAGGATCTGGTCGTGGTGGTGGCGGGGCTGGGGGGCGGCACGGGGTCCGGCGCGGCGCCGGCAATCCTGCGGGCCGCGGCGGATGCGGAGGCGCTGACGCTGGCGGTGGTGACGCTGCCGTTTGATTTTGAGGGGCCGCGGCGTCAGGCCGTGGCGCAAGACGCCTTGCGGGCCGTGCGTGAAGCCACGGACGCGATGGTGGTGATGGCCAATGACCGGCTGGCCGAGGCGGTGGGCGAAGCCGGGCTCAAGGCGGCATTCGAGCGCGCCGACGATTTGCTGGGGAGCAGCGTGAGCATGCTCTGCAATCTGCTGGCGCAACCGGGATACATCAAGCTGGACTTTGCCGACCTGCGGCAACTCCTGCGGCATGGCGGCGGAACCTGCTCGCTGGCGTATGCGGCGACGACGGGCGCCGGCCGCGCCGCGGAAGCCGCCAACGTCTTGCTGGAGGGCACGTTGTTTGAAGGCGGGCAGGTGGTGAAGCGCGCGAAGGCCGTGCTCGTGGGCATTACGGGAGGGGCGGACCTGGCGGTGCGCGAGGTCGGCGAGGTGATGCAGGCCATTCAGGGCGCGGTCTCCGCCGACTGCCACGTCAGCATGGGCACGCACGTTTCCGACGAATTCGCGGACGGCTTGCAGGTGGTGGTGTTGGCGGCGGAGCAGTGGACGGATGCGGTGCCGGAGCCGGTGCGTGAGGACGCGCGCGTCGATCGCAAAGTCGCGCCGCGCCGCGGCGGGCGCACGCGCCAGAAGGAAGCGCAGATCACGCTGGGGCTGCATGTGGTCGGGCGCGGACGTTTTCGCAACGTGGAACCGACGATCCTGGACGGCGAAGACCTCGACATTCCGACTTATATACGTCGTGGAATTGTCATTGAAACGTGAATGGCATGACTTCCAGTGCGACGCATGATCGTGGTCTCCGCGCGCTGCTGTGGGTGGGCGGTCTGCTGGCGGTTATCGTCTTGAACGTGGTCAGCCTGCTGCGCGGCGATCTCAACCAGGACGAGGGCTGGTATCTGTATGGCGCGCGGCTGGCGGCGGAGGGGCAGCGGCCCTATGTGGATTTTGCGACGACGCAGGGGCCGGTGATGACCTATGCCTACGCGCTGGCCACGCCGATCGTGCGCCACTGGGGGCTGGCGGGCGGGCGGCTGTTCACCAGCGTGCTTGGTGGGCTTGCGGTGCTGGGGGCGGCCTGGCTGGCGGCGCGGCTGGCGCGCGGGGATGCGGGTAATGGGAGCGCTAAGCATGCGGCGCTCGTCGCGTTTTTCCTCACCGGCGTGAATGTGTTCCAGAGTTACTTCACGACCATCGTCAAAACCTATGCCCTGGCGTCGCTCTGGCTGGTACTCGCGTTTTTATTGTTGAGCGCAGTGCGCGGGCGGGCGGGGAAACTGGCGCCGTTTGCCGCCGGCGTGTGCATGGCGCTGGCGGCGGGCACGCGCATCACGGCGGTGATTGCGGCGGGCGTGACGATGCTGGCGTTGCTCGCGGCGCGCGACATTGAGCGCCGCGCGGCGTGGGCGCGGGCGGGGTGGTTCGTGGGGGGTGGCGCGCTGGCGGCGGGCGTGATTTTTCTGCCGTTCCTGCTGGCGGCGCCGGAAGCCTTCTGGTTTTGCCTGGTACAATACCACGCGGGGCGCGAGGTGGCGGGGTGGGTGCCGTGGCTGGCGTACAAGGCCGGATTTATCGCGCGTGTGTGTCAGGCCTATGGCGTGGCGGTGGGGGTGGGCGTGACGTTGGTTTGTTTGCGGTGGTGGGGTGCGAAACACACGGTCGTCGGCGTCGCGGCGCTCCGCCCTCCCGCGCGTGCAATCACGGACTGGCTGGGGCTGGCCTTGTGGGGCAGTGTTGTGGGGATCAGCCTTGTGCATGTCAGCGCGCCGTTTCCGTACGACGATTACCAGGCCATGATTTATCCGCTGTTTGCCGTGGGGCTGGCCGTGGCGCTCGTGCGCCGGTGCGCGGCATTCTGGGCCGCGGCGGCGGTGTGCGCGGCGTGCCTGGTGGCGGCGGGGGCCTCGCCCCTGGCACAGTCCTGGTTCATCGGCGCGCGCGACCGCATCTGGTGGCCGCTCAAGGAACAGGCCCCGCTGGCGGTGTTGCAGGCTACCGCGCGTGAGATCGCGGCGCTGCCGGGCGTGACGCCGGGGGCGGAAATTTTGACGCAGGATCCGTATCTCGCGGTGGAGGCGAATTTGACGTTGCCGCGCGGGATGGAACTGGGGCAGTTCTGTTATTTTCCGGATTGGAGCGCGGCGCGCGCGGCGGCCAACCATGTGCTCAACGCGGAGCAGTTGCGCGAGGTGTTGCGCAACAGCCCGGCGCCGGTGGCGGCTTTCAGTGGTTATGGGTTTGCGATCCGTTCGCCCGAGGTGCAGCGTCTGGCGGAGGCCGAGCAGCGCGCCTTGTGGGAACTCGTGCAGACGCGCTATCAGGCGGCCAACGAGGTGACGCCATTCGGTCAGGCGGACACGACCTTGCGGATTTTCGTGCGCAAGCCGAATTTGTGAGAACGACTTTTTGCCTTTGCACTGGCCCGTAATCCTCTTACCCTGACATTGCGGATGAACACAAGCCGTTCACGACACATGGGATTGACCGGGGGGTGCTGGGCGGCGGTTGGCCTGCTGCTTGCCGCGGCCCTGCCTTTGCGCGCCCAAAACATCCGCTACGACACCCAGAAGACGGTCGCGGTTCCCGACTATTCCACGATTCGTATCGGGCAATTTTATTCGACCATCGCGTTTCACGCCGCGGTCTCCTACCGCTACACGCGCAGTTCCGGCGAGGGGTCGGATTACCTGATCGATGGCGAGCGCGGACGGATTCGTGAAGACGGGTCGGATTTTCCCCTGGTCATGGCGTTGGATTTCCGCAACTACGTGCCGCTCTCGAAGCATTCGGACGTCGACATCTCCGTGCGCGTGGCCTACCGGTATTTTCCGATGGAAACCCAGGAAAACGAATGGACCGTGACCGTGCCGGACGAGAGCATCACCGCGAATTTTTCCACCTCCTACCAGTTGTCGCGCAACTTACAGGGCATCCTCTACGACAAAATCGAATACCGGACCGATTATGTGGACACCCGCGGTTTCGAGGATGATGCCGGCGGCCAGCAATACTCGCGCCTGCAAAACCGTGTGGGCACCACCCTGACCTGGCTGCTGACGCCGGTGTCGGACCTGATTTTCGATCTTTACCGGCGTGACGTGATCGTCACGGACAACCAGGAAGAATTCGGCAACCAGGAGCGCGTGGAATATCACGAGGGGGTCACGTACCAGCGGCGCTTCTTCGAAACCATCCGGGCGGGGGTGCGCGCGGGGGCGACCCAGCGGGACTTCTCGGACAAGGATCGTGCCGACACGACACAGTATGATTACGACATCTTCGTCGGCGGATCGGAAGGTGGCGGCATTCCGATCACCGAGGCGACGACGCTCTCGCTTTCCATCGGAACCTCGGTGGGCAAGGCGGATTCCACGGACACCACGGAGTCGGAGGAGCGCACGACGATCAATGGCTCGGCGACGCTGCGGACGCAG
>CAMFEP010000142.1 GCA_945949405.1 Kiritimatiellales bacterium | reverse complement strand
CAAGGGCAAGGGCATTCGTTACGACAACGAGCACGTGAAACGCAAAGAAGGCAAGACTGTAGCGTAACGGCTTCGGGGCGTGGACAGGATTTATGAACGGGGAACGCAATCGCATCGCAAAGCGGCAGAGCCGACATGCACGCATCCGGCAGCGGGTGAAAGGGACGGCGGAACGTCCGCGCATGTCGATCATGATTTCCAACCGGCACATGCATGTGCAGTTTGTGGATGATCTGAAGCAGGCCACGCTGGCGTCGGTGTCGACGCAAGCTGGCGGGGAAGCCGGGGCCACGGTGCCGAAGGCGCACGCTTTGGGCAAGAGCGCGGGCCAGGCCGCGCTGGCGGCGGGCATCCGGCGGGTGGTGGTGGATCGCGGCGGCTTTAAATTTCATGGCCGAGTGAAGGCGCTGGTCGATGGCGCCGTTGAGGCGGGTCTGCAAATCCGTACGCGTCCGGTGGAAGCCACCGTGGCGCCGGCCGAAGCGGTTCAGGAAAAGGAGACGACGTGAGGGAAGATGATTCACGCGGCAAGGGCGATCTGGAAGAACGGGTCGTGATGGTAAACCGTTGCGCCAAGGTTGTGAAGGGCGGGCGGCGTTTTAGTTTTAGCGCGGTGGTGGTGGTGGGCGACAAGGCCGGCCGGGTTGGGTACGGATTTGGCAAGGCCAATGAAGTGCCGGATGCGATCCGCAAGGGTGGCGACGTGGCGAAGCGCTCAATGATCCAGGTGACGATGAAGGACCGGACGATTCCCCACGAAGTGATTGCGCGTTTCGATGGCGGCAAGGTGATGTTGCGTCCGGCGTCCCCGGGTACCGGCGTGATCGCCGGTGGTGGCATGCGTGCGGTGCTGGAAGCGGCGGGCATCCGGGATATTCTGGGAAAATCCCTGGGCAGCAACAATCCGCTGAATGTTGTGAAGGCCACGTTTATGGCGTTGGAGCAACTACGCTCGCGGGAAAGCGTGTTGGCCGGCCGGCAGGCATTGGCGTAGGAGACGGATTTCGATGAAGCTGCATGAATTAAAAGTCACCCCCGGGGCGCGTTCCGCGCGGCGGCGGGTGGGACGCGGTGAAAGTTCGGGCATGGGCAAAACGTCCGGCCGCGGGCACAAGGGGCAAATGGCGCGCAAGGGCCACAAGCACAAGGCCGGCTTTGAAGGCGGGCAGATGCCGCTGTTGCGCCGGTTGCCCAAGCGCGGGTTCAACAATTTTACACGCCAAACCTGGGCGCCGGTCAACGTGGGCTCGCTGGAGCGTTTCGACAACGGGGCCGAGGTGACGGACGAGACGTTGCGGGAGTGCGGAGTGGTGCGCGGCCGTTGGAATGGAATTAAAATTCTCGCCAATGGCGACCTGACCCGCAAACTCACGGTCAAGGCCCACGCATTCAGCGCCGCGGCGCGTTCGAAAATCGAAGCGGTTGGTGGTACCTGCCAAGTCATAGCTGATTGATGCTCTCCGCCTTTGCCAATTCGATCAAGATTCCCGAGTTACGCTCGAGGATTCTGTTTACTCTGGGGCTGGTTTTCATCTGCCGGATCATCAGCATTGTGCCTTCCCCGGGCGTGGACGTTCGCGCGTTGCAGGCGGCGATAGCGGAGAGCCAGAACCAGGCTGGTGGCGGATTCATGAGCTGGATCGACCTGTTCAGCGGCGGCGCCCTTGGGAATTTCGCGGTGGGGGCGCTCGCGATCTGGCCTTACATCAGCGCCTCGATCATTCTGCAGCTCATGACTGCCGTGATTCCGGCCCTCGAGCGTTTGGTGCGGGAAGGGGACACCGGGCGTGCGAAGCTGACACAGTACACGCGATATTTTACGGTGATCATCTGCCTCGTGCAGGGGTTTGCACTGGCGATGAGCCTGGAGAACCCGGCCAGCCTGGGGCTGCCGCGGGAGATCGTGCATGACGGGGGCTGGGGCTTCCGGCTGATTACGATGCTGGCGATGACCACCGGGACGATGATCATGATGTGGCTGGGCGAGCAGATCACGGAGCGGGGAATTGGCAACGGCATCTCGGTCGTGATTACCGTTAATATTTTGAGCCAGGTGCCCAGCGCATTGGGAATCGGGCTGAGCATGTTTGGCGGTGGCACGGGGGCTGCGCCTTTCAACGTGTTCCACCTGATCGGGCTGCTGACCCTGACCTTCCTCGTGACGGCGTTGACGGTCATGTTGACGCAGGGACAGCGCAAGATTCCCATTCACACGGCCAAGCGTGTCGTGGGGCGCAAGGTGTACGGCGGGCAGAACACGTACATGCCGCTGCGCGTCAATTATTCGGGCGTGATGCCGATCATTTTCGCCGCCCCGCTGATTGCGTTCCCGACGATGTTGATCGGGCGGTTTCATACGGACTGGTGTGAGCGGTTGTATGCTGCGTTGCAAATGGGCGAGCCTCTCTATCTGGCGACCTATGCGGTGATGATTCTGTTCTTTTCGTATTTCTGGGTTGCGACGCAGTTCAATCCCCTTCAGATCGCCGACGATTTGAAGCGCAACAGCGGATACGTGCCGGGCATCCGGCCGGGGCGCCCGACGGCGGAATTCCTGGACTCGACGATGACGCGCATCACCTTTGTCGGTGCGATGTTGTTGACGGCGATTGCGGTGATCCCGATGGTGCTTAACAATCAATTTCGCGTTCCGTGGCTGGTGGCATCATTCATGGGCGGAACGAGTCTGCTGATTGTGGTGGGTGTGATGCTGGACACCATGCGCCAGGTGGAATCGCACCTGTTGATGCGACACTACGACGGCTTTCTCAAGAAAGGCCGTCTGCGCGGCCGCCGCTAGTCGATCCGCCTGGGGGCGGCAGGCACGCCTGCCGGACACGAGCATGAAAGCAATCATTCTGCTGGGAGCTCCCGGGGCCGGGAAAGGTACCGCCGCGGAACGCATCCGCGACGCGGCCGGTTTTATGCACGTTTCCACGGGCGACATGCTGCGCGAGGCAGTCAAGCAGAGTACCATCCTGGGTGGTGAGGCCGAGGGATACATGCACCGCGGCGAGCTTGTGCCGGACAAGATCATCATGCGCCTGGTGGAGGGTGTGCTCAAAGATGCCCCCTCCCATTCCGAGTTCATGTTTGACGGTTTCCCACGCACGATCGGGCAGGCGGACCTGCTCGACGAGGTGCTGGCCAAGCGTGGCACAAAACTTGAGCATGTGATTTTTCTGGATGCGCCGCAGCGGGTGCTGATGCAGCGGCTGACAGGGCGGCGCATTTGCCGCGCCTGCGGCGCCAACTTTCATATTAACAACCTGCCGCCGCGCCAGCCCGGCATCTGCGATCGATGTGGCGGTGAGTTGTATCAGCGTCCGGATGACAGCGAAGCGACGATCGCCAGCCGGCTACAGGTCTACAGCCAGATGACGGAAGGGTTGATCGCGCGGTACACGCAGCGGGGCGTGTTGCGCCGGGTGGATTCCAGCTGTGGGGCGGATCAACTGGCCGCGGAAGTTCTTAGCGTGCTGAAGGCGGCTGGAGCCGCGGATTGATGTGATGGGGCGCCCGATTGTGGAAAGCACACGATGATTGCGATCCGGAGCGCCGACGATATGGAGAGCATGCGTGCCAGCGGCAAGATTGCGGCGCGGGTGCGCGATGAAGTGGCGGCACGTTTGCAGCCCGGCGTGACCACGCTGGAGTTGTCCGAATTTGCCGGGGAATTGATGAAGCGTCTGGGTGCGGAGAGCGCGTTTCTCGGGTATCACGGATATCCCGGGATCATTTGTGCCTCCGTCAACGAAGCGGTGGTGCATGGGATTCCGGACCGACGGCCGATTGAGATTGGCGACATTGTGAGCATTGACGTCGGTGTGCGCCACCGTGGATTCATCGGGGACACGGCCACGACGGTGATGGTGGGGGTGTCGGATCCCGATGTGATGCGTCTGGTGGCGGCGACGAAGCAGGCGTTGGCGGCGGGGATTGGCGCGGCACGGGCGGGAAATCGCGTTTCCGATATATCGCATGCGATTGAGAGCGTGGCGGTGCAGGCGGGTTTTGGCGTGGTGCGGGATTTCGTGGGGCATGGGGTTGGGCAGAGCATGCACGAGGAGCCGCAGGTGCCCAATTTCGGACCGCCCGGGCGGGGGCCTCTGCTCAAGGCTGGGATGACGATTGCGATCGAGCCGATGTTGAACATGGGCACGGCGGCGGTCAACGTGCTGGACGATGGGTGGACGGTGGTGACCCAGGATCGCAAGCCGGCGGCCCATTTTGAGCATACGGTGGCCATTCGGGACGGGGAAGCCGAGATATTGACGGTTTGAGGGGCTCAACAGTACTTTTGTTGTAGACATAGCGATTGGCGATCATTAGTTTACTGGGATTTCTTTTACAGGGAGAACGACAGTGAAAGTCAGAAGTTCAGTCCGGCGCATGTGCGAACGGTGCAAGGTTGTGCGGCGAGGCGGCGTGGTCCGCATCGTGTGCAGCAATTCACGTCATAAACAGCGCCAGGGTTAGGGGAGGTTACGGATGCCGCGTGTTCTTGGAGTGGATGTTCCCGGTCGGAAACGGGTGGAATATGCCTTACAGTACATCCATGGGATTGGACCGGCGCGTGCGAAGTTGATCGTCGCGGAGTCCAAGATTGACCCAGCGAAGCGCGCGGACGATCTGACGCCCGAC
>CAMFEP010000141.1 GCA_945949405.1 Kiritimatiellales bacterium | reverse complement strand
TCGACGGGGACGGGGCTGTGGGTTTCGCGGGGGGCGGGGGGCGCGGGGATTACCAGATTGCGGTGGTTTTGGCGGGCACCGGAATCGAGGAAGAGCATCTCGTCGAAATACGATGATGTTTTGTGTGCCGCGTGCATGGCGCGGTGGCTGTCCCTGGGGCGGCCGGCATCCTGATAGAGGCCGACGAGTTTCATCCAATATTCCGCGCGCCAGGGATTGCGGCGCACCAGGTCTTCAAAAGCCGTGATGGCCATTTCCGGTTTTCCCAGTGCGCGCGCGATCAGGAGCAACTCCTTGTGGATGTCACCGTCGGTGGGATATTCGTGCCGGAGCGCTTCGATGGCGATGGCGGCCTCGGCAAGGCGGCCCGCGCGGAGCAGGCAGTGCGCCTGGCCGAATTTGACCTTCACGACGTGGGCATCGAGCGCAATGCAGGCTGTGTAGGCGGCGGCGGCGGCGTCGAATTTTTCAAGCTCCTCCAGGGTCTGGGCGAGCCAGAAATGCGCGAGCCAGTTGCGCGGGTCCGCCTGGGCCAGCTGACCGAATTCCGCGGCGGCATTTTTGGCGTCGCCGCCTTTCCAGGCAGCATGGGCGGCGTAGAGCCGGGCCTCGGGATTGGGTACTCTCGGCACCGCGTCCGGAGGCCGCGGTCCACCTCGAACGTTTCCTGACAATTTGGCGGCAGCGGTTAGCAGGGAGAGGGCGTAGATTTGTTTGTCATCGATGAGCAGACAGCGCCCGAGCCCGACCATGGCGCCGGTGTTGGCGGCATCGAGTTCCATGGCGCGTTTCAGATAGGGGCGTGCGGCATCGGCGCGGTCCCCGAAGGGTTTGCCCAGCCAGCCCCGGGCGATTTCGACGAGCCAATCGGGGCGATTGGTGAGGGCGGCGTCGGTGATTGAGAGGGCGGGCGGCCAGATGCGCTGAGCGGCGCGCACGGCGGTGCGGTTCAACTCGCTGGTTTCGGGTTTATGGAGCGAGCGCGGGGCGGAAAATTCGAGGATGAGGCGGTCATCGGTGTTGAGTTGCGCGTGGCTGGCGAAGGTTTTTGCTTCGGCTTCGCCGAGCTCCATATAGCTCAAAATTCCGACAGGTGAGGGCATCTCGAACTCGGCGAGATCCTGGCGCACCAGGGGGAGTTGATCGAAGCGGGCTTGGGTGTTGGCGACGTCGTAACGGATGGGGTCGCGGCTGGCGACGATCAGATAGTCGCCGGGGAGGGTGGACCAGAGGGTGACGTGGGGGAAGACCGACTGCACGGTGGCGATGATCATGCGGAAATCCGAGGGGCCGAGGTTGTAGGCCTGCAGCCACTGGCAGAGGATGCCGCCGGGATTCAGGTGGGCGAGGGCGATTTCGTAAAATTCTTTTGTGAACAGCGTGGCGGTGCCGGCCATCCAGGGATTTGAGGGCTCGCTGACGATGATGTCGTAGGGGCGGGGTTCGACGAGCAGGTGGTTGCGACCATCGTTGGCGATCATGCGCAGGCGCGGATTGCGGAGGGCGTTGCGGGTGGCGTGTGCAAACCAGCGCGAGGCTTCGACGACGCCGGGCTCCAATTCGGCGCAGTCCACCTCGGGCACGTCGTGTGCGAGGGCGGCGGAGACCGTCATGCCGCTGCCGAGGCCGATGACGAGGGTGCGCTGAGGGTTGGGGTGGAGGAGGTGGGGGATGTGGCCGGAGAGGAGTTGGGTATAGCGGTCCAGGGAGGTTGAAGCGTCGGTCTTGCCGTTGACGCGCAGGAAGACGTTATCGCCGATCTGGTGGGTGCTGACGATGCAGTTCAGGCCCTCGTGGTAAGAAAGCAGGTTGGCATCGTAGACCTGCGCGAGGATTGCGGGGGTGGCGGAGGCGGCGAAGCCCTGGGGCTTGAGGTGCAGGCCCATGGTGATGAGACGGGGGTCCCATCCGTGGCGCTGGCGCCAGGATCCGGCGGCGACGAGCAACAAGGCGACGAGCATGAGCGGGCGGGTGAGGGGCGCGGCGGTGCGGTGGGTGAGGGCGGCGGTGGCGGCGAGCAGGGCGGCGAGGGTGATGGCGAGCAAGAGTGTGTGGTGGAGGCCGACGGTGGGGATGAGGAGAAATCCGGCGGCGAGGGAGCCGGCGATGTTGCCGGCGGTATTCCCGAGGTAGAGCAGTCCGACGCTTTTGCCGACGGTGCGCGCATCGTTGGTGTACAAGGAGACGCTGACCGGAAAGAGGGCGCCCATGCAAAAAGTTGGGATGATCATGAGGGACGCGCAGACGAGGAATTGAAACAGATCGCCGGCGATGGGGTGGCCGACGGTGACGCTGAAGATGCGAACGCCGATGAGGCTGATCCAGGCGAAGGCGGGGAGGGTGAGGAGGGCGGAGGCGGATTGGAGAAGGAGGAGCCAGATCCAGTCGGCGGGAGTGGCGCGGCGGGAGGCGAGGATGCGGGTGAAGGCGGCGCTGCCGAGGGCGATGCCGAGGAGGACGGTGGCGAGCATGAGGGTGAAGGCGTAGGTGGAGCTGCTTAAGACCGTGGCGAGGGTGCGGGTCCAGGCGACTTCGTAGAGCATGGCGACGGCGCCGGAGACGGCGAGGGAGGGGAGGATCCAGCGGGGGCGGGCGATTGGAAGGGCGGAAGGGAGGGCGGAGGCGGTGGAGTGGGCGCTTGGCACAAGCGCCCCTACAACTTGGGGTGATCGGGCGAGGCGGCAGGCGGCGAGGCCGATGGCGAGGTTGAGGGCGACGGCGATGGCGAGGGTTTGGCGCAGGCCGAGGGAGGGGATCAGATAGAAACCGGCGGCGAGGGTCCCTGCGACGGCGCCGGCGGTGTTGATGGCGTAGAGGCGCGACATGCTGGAGCCGATGGCGGCGGCGTGCTGGATTGTGTGGCGTGCGAGGACGGGGAGGCTGGCGCCCATGAGGAAGGTGGGGATGAAGACGACGCCGATGGCGAGGGCGAGGCGGCAGAGCGTGAGGGCGGGGGCGCCGGGCGGGATGGTGTGGGCGAGGGAGACGTAAGCGGACTGGACGGCGTGGAGCAGGGGGAAGGAGCAGGCGGCGGTGAGGCCCACGCCGAGTTCGAGGAGGCCATAGGCGAAGAGGGGGCGTTGCATGCGGTCGGCGTTGCGGCCGATCAGGTAGGCGCCGAGGCCGAGGCCGGCCATGAAGGCGGCGAGCACGGCGGCGATGGCGTGGGTGGTGTTGCCGAAGACGAGGCCCAGGCAGCGGCTCCAGATCACCTGGTACATCAGGCCGGTGGCGCCCGAGATGAAGAAGAACAGACAAACGGGCAGGGAGAACCGCATGGGGCAAGGTAGCGTTTCGAGTGCAGGACCGGCAACCGCAGATTGACGAATGCTGATTTTAGAATGATGAAGGAGCATGATTTGCTTTGATATTCCGCGGTTCGTCATTCGGCACCAGAGTCGACAGGGGCAGGGGCCTCTGATACAAGCCGTTGGCACTATGCGTATTGTGGATACGGACTACCTGGTGGTGGGGAGCGGGATTGCGGGGCTCACGGCCGCGCTGCATCTGGCCAAACTCGGCCGCGTGCTGGTGCTCACCAAAAAGGAGCTTGGCGAAACCAACACGAGTTACGCGCAGGGCGGCATCGCCTGCGTGATGACCGACGAAGACAGTTTTGACAAGCACATTGCCGACACGCTCGACGCGGGGGCCGGGTTATGCGACCGCGACGTGGTGGCGCGGATTGTCGAGGCCGCGCCGGCATGCATCGCGGAGCTGGAGGCGCAGGGCGTGAAGTTCGCCTTGCGGGCGGGGGTGTCGGGCGAGGAGTACGACCTGGGCAAGGAAGGCGGGCATTCCAAGCGGCGCATCCTGCACTCGGGGGACATGACCGGGCGCGCGATCCAGGAAGCCTTGAGCACGCGCACGGCGGCGAACCGTGCGATCACGCTGTGGGAAAATCACATTGTCATCGACCTGATCACCACGAGCTGGCTGGGTCTCGACGCGGCCAACCGCTGCGTGGGGGCCTATGTGCTCAACCGGCAGACATCCGAGATTTTCGCGGTGCGCGCGCCGCATGTGGTGCTGGCAACGGGCGGGGCGGGAAAGGTGTATTTGTACACGACCAACCCGGACGTGGCGACGGCGGACGGCGTGGCGCTGGGCTGGCGCGCGGGCGTGCCCATCAAGGACATGGAGTTCATCCAGTTTCATCCCACATGCCTGTACCATCCCGAGGCGAAGGAATTTCTGGTGAGCGAGGCGGTGCGCGGCGAGGGCGCGCGGCTGGTGCATGCGGACGGGGTGTCCTTCGTCGAACACTACGATCCGCGCGGGCCGCTGGCGCCGCGCGACATCGTGGCGCGCGCGATCGATTCGGAGATGAAGGCCAAGGGCGTGCCGTGCGTGTATCTCGACATCCGCCACAAGCCCGAATCATTTTTGCGGGCGCGGTTCCCGAATATTTTCGAGGCCTGCGAGAAATTTGGTTTCAACATGGCGCGCGATCTGATTCCGGTGGTGCCTGCGGCGCATTATTGCTGCGGCGGGCTTGAGGCGGGGGTGGACGGGCGCACGGCGGTGCCGGGGCTTTACGCGTGCGGGGAGGTGGCGTGCACGGGGCTGCATGGCGCGAACCGGCTGGCGAGCAACTCGCTGCTGGAGGGGCTGGTGGGTGCGCATGAATTAAGCAAGGTGCTGGCGCAAGCGCCGCGCCAGAGCGGGAGTTTGCCGGCGATTCCGGACTGGCAGCTGGGGGCGGCGGTGCCGAGCGACGAGGCCATCGTGGTGGAGCACAACTGGAACGAGGTGCGCACCTGCATGTGGGACTACGTGGGCATTGTGCGCACCAACAAGCGCCTGGAGCGGGCGCGGACGCGCATCAAGAATTTGCGGCGGGAGATCCGCGAGTATTACCTGAACTATCTGGTGACGCCCGACATTCTCGAATTGCGTAACATCGCGGACGTGGCGGATTTGATCGTGCGGTCGGCGCAGGCGCGGCACGAGAGCCGGGGGCTG
>CAMFEP010000140.1 GCA_945949405.1 Kiritimatiellales bacterium | reverse complement strand
GTCACCCGCCCGCTGGCGCACGACGGCTATAACCAGAACCGCGCCACCGGCGCGTTTATCGTCATCGACCGCATCACGAATGGCACCATCGGCGCGGGCATGATCCTGGAACGCGAACGCGCGGTGCAGGCCCGCAAAGCCGCCGACGCCAAACCCGTCAGCGACAACATCCACCGCGAATCCAGCCTCGTCAGCCCCGCCGATCGCGCCCGCCTGCTCAAGCAGCAGCCCGTCACCCTCTGGCTCACCGGCTTGAGCGGTTCCGGCAAATCCACCATCGCCAAAAATCTCGAAACCCACTTGGTCCACGCCGGCCATGCCTGTTTCATCCTCGACGGCGATAACGTGCGCCACGGGCTGAATCGCGACCTGGGTTTCTCCGCCGAGGACCGTGCCGAAAACATCCGCCGCGTCGCCGAAGTCGCGCGCCTGATGAACGAGGCCGGCATCATCGTCATCACCTCGTTCATCTCACCCTATCGCGAGGACCGCCGCAGCGCCCAAGAGGTAATCGGCGCCGGCCGCTTCCTGGAAATTTTTGTGGACACCCCCCTCGCCCTCTGCGAACAGCGCGATCCGAAGGGCCTCTACAAAAAAGCCCGCGCCGGCGAAATCGACCGCTTCACCGGCATCAGCGCCCCCTACGAAGCCCCCGAATCACCCGCCCTCTCCCTGCCCACCTCCGAGCTCGATGTGGACGAATGCACCGACCGCATCGTCGCCCTGCTGCGCGAGCGGGGCCTGCTGCCCGCCACGGCCGGGGATAAACAGGCGTGAAAATTTTCGTTCCCGGCCGGATCTGTTTGTTCGGCGAGCATAGCGATTGGGCCGGTGGCTACCGCCGCGTCAACGCGGAGATCGAAAAAGGCCACGCGATCATCACCGGCACGAACCAGGGCCTCCACGCCGAGGTCAAACCCCACCCCACCAAGCTCGTCATCCATTCCGTCCTCGAGGACGGCTCCCGCAAGGAACCATACGAAGTCGTCATGGAACCCGAAGCGCTCCTCGCCGCCGCCCAGCAGGGCGGCTTCTACAGCTATGCCGCCGGCGTGGCCTACCAGGTCATGACCCACTACCGCGTGCGCGGCCTCGAAATCGACAACACCCTCACGGACCTGCCCGTCAAAAAGGGCCTCTCCTCCAGCGCCGCCGTCTGCGTCCTCGTGGCGCGCGCCTTTAATCGCATCTACGATCTTAAACTCACGATCCGCGGCGAAATGGAACTCGCTTACTGGGGCGAAATCACCACGCCTTCCCGCTGCGGACGCCTCGATCAGGGCTGCGCCTATGGCAACCGCCCCATTCTGATGACCTTCGACGGCGATCGCATCGACGTGAAGGAAATCTCCGTCTCCAAGGAACTGCATTTCGTGATCGTCGACCTCTGCGCCGAAAAGGATACCCGCGAAATTCTAAACCGCCTGAACCGCTGCTACCCCTTCGCCGAAACCCCCCTGCAACGCGATGTCCAGGAGTGCCTCGGCCCAATCAACACCGCCATCGTCGCCGAAACCGAACAGGCCCTCCGCCAGGGCGACGCCGCCCGCATCGGCACGCTCATGACCCGCGCCCAGGCTGAGTTCGACCAGCGCGTCGCCCCCGCCTGCCCCTCGCAACTCACCGCCCCCGTCCTCCACAAACTCCTGAACCACGCCCCGCTCCAGCCCCACGTCTTTGGTGGCAAGGGCGTCGGCTCCCAGGGCGATGGCTCCGCCCAGTTGATCGCCAAAAGCGCCGAATCCCAACAGCAGGCCATTGAAATCATCGAGCGCGATCTGGATATGAAATGCTTGAGCCTCACGCTGCGCCCCGGTCGCCGCGTTCGCAAGGCCGTCATCCCCGCCGCCGGCTTCGGCACCCGCCTCTTCCCCGCCACCAAGGCCGTGAAGAAGGAACTCTTCCCCGTCATCGACCGCCATGGCCGCGCCAAGCCCGTGATCCTCGCCATCGTCGAGGAAGCCTTGAGCGCCGGCATCGAGGAAGTCGCCATCATCGTGCAACGCTCGGACCAGAAAATGTTCGAGGAAATTTTCTGCACGCCGCCACCCATCGAGAATTTCAACAAACTCTCTAGGGAAAATCAGGATTACTGCAAGTACCTGATGGAAATCGGCCACCGCATCACCTTCCTCTCCCAGGAAGTCCAGGAAGGCTTCGGCCACGCCGTCTATTGCGCCCACCGCTGGGTCGGCGATGAGCCCTTTATGCTCTTGCTCGGCGATCACCTCTATGGCTCGGATATCGATATCTCCTGCTCCCGCCAGTTGCTCGATGTCTATGAACGCACCGGCCAGAATGTGGTGGGCGTCAAACGCACCCCCGCCCGCGAGGTGCAGTCCTTCGGCTGTGTCACCGGCACCTGGGAAACCCCCGATGCCGTCCTGAATTTAAGCGAGTTTTCCGAGAAACCCACCCCCGAATACGCCGCCCAGCACCTGCAAGTCGAAGGCTTGGACCCCGCCGAATTCCTGACGGTCTTCGGCCAGTACGTGCTGAATCCAAAACTTTTTGATTTCCTTGAGGAGCACATTCGCCTCAACATGCGTGAGCGCGGCGAATTCCAGCTCACCTCCTGCCTCGACCGCCTCCGCCAGGAGGAGGGCTTTCTGGGCGTCGTCGTGCGCGGCCGGCGCTTCGATATCGGTTCGCCCGACGCCTACCGCCAGACGCTTTGGGATTTCCGCAACGCCGGCTAAGCAATTGTTAGTCATGACGGGTGGCCCGGGCGCTCCGCGCGCGGGCGTGCGAATGGAACGTGAGCCCATGACGCCCAAACAAAAACGCTCCACGAATTCCAAGGTGGCCCGGGCGCTCCGCGCGCGGGCAAATACCCGCGACTCCCCCCCCCGCACCGCCGTCGTCGGCGCCGGCCAGTGGGGCCAAAACCTCGTCCGCAATTTTTACGAACTGAATTCCCTCGCCGCCGTCTGCGACGCCAGCCCCGAACGCCGCGCGGCCGCCGCCACCCTCGCCCCCGGCGTCCGCATCGTCCCGGCCTTCGACACCCTCCTCGCCGACAAATCCATCCCCGCCCTCGTCATCGCCACGCCCGCCCTCACCCATTATCAACTTGCCCGCCGCGCCCTCGAAGCCGGCAAGGATGTCTTTGTCGAAAAACCCCTCGCCATGACCGTCGCCGAGGGCGAGGACCTCGTGCGCATCGCCGCCGCCAAAAAACGCATCCTGATGATCGGCCACATCTTGCAATACCACCCCGCCGTCGTGCGCCTGCAGGAACTCATCCGCGACGGCGCCCTGGGGAAAATTTTTTACGTCTATTCAAACCGCCTGAACATCGGCAAAATCCGCTCCGAGGAAAACATCCTCTGGAGCTTTGCCCCGCACGACGTCTCCGTCATGCTCTCGCTGGTCGGCGAGGAACCCCGCCACGTCACCTGCGAAGGCGGCGCCTATCTCCGCCAAGATATTCCCGACGTCACCTTGAGCCAGTTCCTCTTCCCCAGCGGCATCCGCGCCCACATCCATGTGAGCTGGCTGCACCCCTTCAAGGAACAGCGCCTCGTCGTCGTGGGCGAAGAAAAAATGGCGGTCTTTGACGACACCTCCAAGGATAAACTCCTGATCTATCCCCATAAGGTCGCCTGGCGCAACCACATCCCCACCGCCGTCAAAGCCGAGGCCGAGATAATCGCGGTGAGCGACGCCGAGCCCCTGCGCGCCGAGTGCCAGCATTTCCTCGATTGCATCCGCGACCGCAAAACCCCGCGCACCGACGGCGCCGAAGGCCTCCGCGTCCTGCGCGTCTTAAGCGCCTGCCAATCCGCCCTCTCCACCCCACCCGCCGCGCCTTCCGTTCCGTCCAAATCTTCCAATTCATCCAATCCCTCAAATCAACCCTATTTCTCCCACCCCTCCGCCGTCGTCGATCCCGGCGCCGAAATCGGCCCCGGTACCAAAATCTGGCACTTCGCCCACATCCTCAAGGGCGCTCAGATTGGAGAAAATTGCGTGATCGGCCAGAACGTCAATGTGGATGGCGGCGCCGTGCTCGGCAACAATGTCAAAGTGCAGAACAACGTCTCGGTCTACGCCGGCGTCACCGTCGAGGACGATGTCTTTCTCGGTCCCTCCTGCGTCCTCACCAACGTCTCGAACCCGCGGTCCCAGATCAACCGCCACGCCCTCTATCAACCCACTCGCATCCGCCGCGGTGCCACGATCGGCGCCAACGCCACGATCGTCTGCGGCCTGACCCTCGGCCGCTACGCCTTCATCGGTGCCGGCGCCGTCGTCACCCGTGACGTCCCCGACTACGCCCTCATGCTTGGCAATCCCGCCAAACGCGCCGGCTGGATGAGCCGCCACGGCCACCGCCTCAAATCCGCCGGCAAGAACGGAATCATGACCTGCCCCGAAAGCGCCTATCGCTACAAGGAATCAAAACCCGGCCTCCTCCACTGCCTCGACCTCGACGAGGACGCCCCCCTCCCCGAATCCCAACGCACCGGCCACCTACGTTATGATGCCCTAAAGGAGTGAGAGTGGTTTCAGGTGTCAGGTTTCAGGGCTGAACGATGACCGAAAACACGTATCTCGCCGTCGAAGATTTGGAAGTCTACAAGCGGCTCTGCCTGCTGCATGTTGAAGTCTGCAACCTGACGCATGCATGGCCGCAGGAAGAACGTTACGAACTGGGTAGCCAGGTGCGCCGTTCGTCAAACAGTTCTCCCGCCCAACTTGCCGAGAAAAACGATGATCGGCACGTGCGCAACAAGATCGAGGGTGTAAACCGCAGCCGTGGTGAGGCCTCTGAAACAATTCACCACCTGTACATGGCGCTGCTCAAAAAGTATATTACGGACCAGACCTACCAAGATGTGCGATCTCGCTACAAGGAATGCATCCGAATGTTGAATGGTTTGGAAAAGACCTTGGAGCGCAAGTTGCCCGAGGCAGAGAAACGCTGGCATGTTGGAGAGGACGCCTCTCAATATGGACAACCTGCCGAATTATCAACCTCCGGCTGGCCGCCCCCTGAAACCCGACACCCGTCCCCCTG
>CAMFEP010000139.1 GCA_945949405.1 Kiritimatiellales bacterium | reverse complement strand
GGCTTGTAGAGATACGCCACGCGCTCGTTGATCCGATCCACCGCCAGCGTGTATTGCACCAGATCATTGGTCCCGAGGCTGAAAAACTTCACATGCGCCGCAATAGCGTCGGCCGTCAGCGCCGCACTCGGAATCTCAATCATCACACCAACCTCGATGTCTTTCTGAAACGGCACCCCCTGCGCCTCCAGTTCCCGCTTGGCCTCTTCCAGCAGGCGGTTGGCGGCGATGACCTCTTCCACCCCGCTGATCATCGGATACATCAGCTTGACGTTCCCCACCCGGCTCGCCCGCAGAATCGCGCGCAACTGCATCTTGAACGTATCCGGATGTTGCAGCGACAGCCGGATCGACCGGCACCCCAAAAACGGGTTCGCCTCCCGGTGGCTGGGCAGATCGGTCACAACCTTGTCGCCACCCAGGTCGAGCGTGCGGATGATCACCGCCGCCGGCGCCACACGCTCCGCCACGCGCGTGTACACATCGGCCTGGTCCGCCTCGCTCACCGCCTGGCGGTCCTGCGCCAGATGCAGATACTCCGAACGAAACAGGCCCACGCCCTCCGCCCCGTATTCCGCCACCGCGTCAATTTCATCCAGACCCTCGACGTTGGCCGAAAGCGTGATGCGCTTCCCGTCCGGCGTCACTGCCGGCTCGCTCTTTAAATTTTCGCGCAGGCCGCGCTCAATGCTGCGCCGCTCTTCCGCCACCCGTCCGTACTGGTCGAGCTGCTCCGCCGAGGGGTGGATGATCAGCAGGCCCTTGTTGCCATCGATCAGAATTTCGGCGTCCGCTTCCACACGTCGGCTGATATCCCCAAGCCCCACCACCGCCGGAATCGCAAGCGCCCGCGCCATCACCGCCGTGTGCGAGGTCACGCTGCCGAAATCGGTCGCGAAGCCGATCACCTTTTCGCGCCGGAACAGCGCCGTTTCCGAAGGCGCCAGATCCTGCGCCACAATGATGTGCTGGCGCGACAACTCCGCCACGGACACCGCAGGGGTGGACCCCGACAGGTTGCGGATGATGCGGCGCGCCACGTCCTTCACATCCACCGTGCGCTCGCGCAGATATTCGTCGTCCAGCGAGGCCAGCACCGCGGCATACCGGTCCGCGACTTCTTTGACCACGCTGTCCACGTTGCGCAATTTCTTGCGCACCACGTCGACCACCTCGTCGATGAACGCCTTGTCGTCGAGCACCATCAGGTGCGCGTCGAGGATGCGCCCATCCACCAGGATTTCGCGCTTGTTGAGATCCTTCTGGATTCCCTGGAGCTGGCGGCGGGTTTCGATCAGCGCGGCTTCTAGCCGGCCAATCTCACGGTCGATTTCCGAGGGCTGAATGCGCCGCTCCGCCACAAAGGCGTCGTCCGGGGCCATGACGAAGGCCGGCCCCACCACCACCCCGGGAGAAACGCCGATGCCCTGCAACACCACCGGGGTCCGTTGTCGTGATGCCTCGCCCGGCACACCTACTCCTCTTCAAACTTGCTGGCGACCAGCTTCTGAAGGGCGTCCAACAACGCGTCCGCATCCGGGCCCTGCGCCTTGAGGCGCAAGGTCGATCCCAGCGAGGCCTGCAGCATCATCAACCCCATGATGCTCTTGCCGTTGATCTCCGTGCCGCCTTTCTCCACAAAAACATCCGAGTCGAAACGCGAGGCCAACTTCACGAATAGCGAAGCCGGACGCGCATGGATGCCGTACTGATTCAGCACCGTGACCTCGCGGATCTTCATCGACGTCGGCGCATTCATCGCGTTGTTCGCATTATTCACTGGCAGCCTTTCCACCGCTCATTAGCGAAATCAGGCGCTCGTCTAGCTCCTTGGCGGCATCGTGGCCCAAGCGACGCAACTGATAGTCCAGCGCCGCAGTTTCCACAAGCGTAACCAGATCGCGTCCCGGCTTCACGCCCAGCAGCACCTGCGGCACCTCCACCCCCAGCAGCGTCCGCGTCAGGCGCGTCTGGCCGCTGCGGTCTGGCTCCTCCATCGTGCCCACCTCGAACAGCGTCGCCACGAGATCCAGGCGCTTTTCCTCGCGCACGGAGGTGACGCCGAACAGGCTCGGCACGTGGATGATGCCCAACCCGCGGATTTCCATGTGGTAGCGGATCGCGCTCACCGGCGCGCCAATCAGCGCCCCCGCGCTGTCCAGCCGCAGCGCCGTGACGTCGTCCGACACCAGCGAATGCCCGCGCTTGATCAGGCCCAGCGCCGTCTCGCTCTTCCCCAGGCCGGGCTTGCCTTCGATCAGCACTCCGATGCCCATGATTTCCACCATCGTGCCCTGCGCCGTCATGCGCGGCGCCACAAGGTTCTCCATGATGATCGTCGCGGAGTTGATGAAGTGCATCGTAATCTGGCCGCTGCGCAGCAGCGGCACTTTGAATTCCTCCGCCAGCAGCATCAACTCCGGAAAAATCCGCTTGTGCCGCGTCACCACAATGCAGGGAATCTTCTGCGCAAAAAATTCGCGCAGCCGCTGCCCGCGCTCCACGGCGGGCATGGAAGCCAGATAGGCGTTCTCCGCCATGCCCAGCACCTGGATGCGTCGGTGCGCGAAGTAGTCAAAAAAGCCCGAGAGCGCCAGTCCAGGGCGGTTCAAGGCCGCCTCGCGGATCGTGCGCGGCAACCCGGCCTTCCCGGCCACCAGCTCCAGATCCAGCGCCTGGCGCCCCGTCTCCAAAAACGCCGACACCGGCACCCGCGATACGATGGTACTGCGTTCCATACCCGCCCTTATAACCCGCGCTCTTTTTCGATTTCCGTCTGCCGCATCGCCGCCTTGTGATCCTGCGTCTTGTCACGCAGGCGGCGCAACTGCCGCTCAGTCTTGTCCACCGCCGCGTCGATCGCCGCCTTCATGTTGTCCGCGGTCTCCTCCGCCTCGGAACGATGCCGGTGCTTGGCCTGCACCACAACCTCGGCAATGTGGCGGTGCTTTTGCACGTCGAGAATCACATGGATCGATTCCACTTGCGCAAATTCCTGCTTCAACCCTTCCGCCTTGCGAAGCGCATAATCCTGCAAGGCGGCGGTGGCGTCCATGTGTCGGGCGGTGATTTCCACGGTCATGGGGCTCCCTTCTGCGCACGGGCTCTGCGGAGAACCATCCCCGCCTGCCCGCGCACGCTCACATGCTGAACTTCTCGCCTAGATAAAATTCCCGGCTCATCGGGTCATTGATCAAAAAATCGCTCGTGCCCTCGCGCAGCACCCTGCCCTCGTACAACAGATACGCCCGGTCCACCACCGCCAACGTCTCGCGCACGTTATGATCGGTGATCAAAACACCGAGCCCGCGCTGCTTGAGCCCGATGATGATTTGCTGGATGTCGTTCACCGCCAGTGGGTCGACGCCGCTGAAGGGCTCGTCCAGCATCATCAGCGAGGGCCGCATCACCAGCGCGCGCGTGATCTCAAGCTTGCGCCGTTCCCCGCCGCTCAACGTGTAGGCCTTCTGATGCGCCAGCTTGGCCAGCCCCAGTTCCCCCAGCAGGCCCTCCAGCCGCCGGTGCCGCTCGTCCTGCGAAATCTCCAGCGTCTCGAGAATCGCCATGATGTTCTCCGCCACCGTCAGCCGCCGGAACACCGAGGGCTCCTGCGCCAGGTACCCGATCCCCACCCGCGCGCGCCGGTACATGGGGAACCGCGTGATGTCCTGTCCCCCGTACAGAATTCTGCCCGCGTCGGGCCGGATCAGCCCCACCACCATATAGAAGCTCGTCGTCTTGCCCGCGCCGTTGGGCCCCAGCAGCCCCACGATCTCCCCACGGCTCAAATGCAGGTTTACACCGTCCACCACGGTTCGCCCGCCGTAGACTTTCTTGAGACCCTCGACCTGCAATAGTTGTTCCTGAACCGACATGATCGCCTGCGCCGTTCCAAAAAAAACGACCGTTATTAAGGTTGCGAGGCCGGCAGGGGCGTGCTGGCGCGAATCGGTCGCGACGCCGCCGCGCCACCGGAGGACGCCGCACCGCCCGGTTTCACGAGTTTGCCCAGACCACCACCACCGGCATTGCTCTGCGGCCCGATGATCAGCCGCCCCGGCGTGACGCTCATGCGATCCTCGTGCATCCAAAAAACGATCTTCTCGCCCATGACGCGGTCATCGCCGCGGCTCAACACCGCGCTGTTCATCAAGGTCACTTCACCCGCCTGGGCCAGATATATCGCCCGCTCACACGTGGCCGTTTTGTCCTCGTGGCGCAGGCGCACATTGCCCGACGCCGTCACGGATTTCACCTGGTTCGAACCCTCGAAAATGACGCTGAGGCGGTCCGCCTCCATCCGCAACTGTGGGTCCACCACCACCACGTCACCCTCGAACAACGCCACATAGCGCTTGTAATCGAAGGACAGCGTCTTGGCCGTGATCTCCGTATTGCCCACCGTCGCGTTCTCGCCCGCCGCCACCAGCCCACATGCCAGCGTCACGACCAGCGCCATCCAACCAAAGCATCGACGTATCATCACACTCTCAAACTCCCATTGGGCTAGGGCATCTTCAAAAACTTGGAGCCCGGTTCGCGAATGAATACCACGCGGGCATGCGTCAATATCTTAAAGGATTGATCCGCCGCCTGCCACTCAAAACCCACCCCGGTGATGGAGACGCCCTTCTGCGTCACACGCACCGTATTGGTGGAAGTCACCATCTGCTTCTCGCGATCCACGAAACAATCCCCCGCCTCCACCAGCCCCTCCACCACCCCATCCCGGCCGAAAATCTCCATCCGCACGTTCTGCGCATCGACGCTGCCACCCTCCTGCATCGCCGCCGTGCCCGCCGTGATCTGCGTCCGCACCTTCCCGTCCTCGTAATGCTCCAGCGGAATCCGCAAATTCTTGATCGGCGCATCCGCCCCCCAAGCCAGCGGCACCCCTAGCGCCAAGACAATGGCTAACCCCCAACACAAACGCCTGTTGCTTAACTCCGAAATCGCCCCGAGCGTAGCGAAGGGGCGATGGCAAACGCGGTGTGCGTTTGGCTGCCCGCGCGTAGCGCGGGATGCGTAACGGGTGGGGTAGATTTGCCCCAAGCGCAAGGCGACGGATGTGGCACTATACTCCGAGTATGCGCCACGTCCGGCAACGCCGCGATTGGGGCGAAGATGCCCCGCCCGTTTCGCACC
>CAMFEP010000138.1 GCA_945949405.1 Kiritimatiellales bacterium | reverse complement strand
GCCCGGGGCCCAGGGGAGCGGGGGAGAAGGCTTTTTATTCTTGCGGGCGCTTGTCACAAGCGCCCCTACACCACGGGGTAGCGGAAGGACGGATGCTTCGCAGCGTTTGCGTTCCAGCGCGCCCCAGCCGCTGCCGCGCATGACGATGGATTCGGGGCGGCGCGAGGCCATGGCGTCGGTGGCGTGGAGTTCGGCGTCGAGGGTTTTGGCGGGGAGGGCGGCGTCGAGGCGTCTGTCCACATGGGTGTGAGCGGCGTGCCAGTCGGGGCCGTGGGTGACGGCGGGATCGGCGCTCATCAGGCCATAGGCTTCGAGCCAGTCCCAAGTGGCGCCGGCGGGCATGGGCATGGCTTCCAGTTGCGTGCGCGCGAGGCCGGCTTGAATTTCGATGTAGGCGTGCTTGGGGACGGAGAGATATTCCTGCCAGCGCAGGCCGCCGGTGGATTGTCCCCAGATGAAGAGTTTGCGGCCGGTCTGGCGTGCGGTGGAGGTTTGGATCAGGCCGAGACCATCGGCGCGCAGGGCGGTGATCCAGGGGCGGCCCTGGCGCAAGTTGAAGAAATAATCGCGGGAGCACATGCCGCGGATGGGATAGCTGATGTCGATTTTCTGGAAGACGGGAATGGGTTCGAGCGTGGTGCGCAGGCCTTGCTGATCGTATTGGTTGATGAAGGCGGTCGAGGCGGGGGCGATGACGCGCGTGTCGGGGGTTTCGGGGACCGCGATGTTCGACCATTGGTAGAGCGGCAGGACGTGGTCGTGCGGGTTGTGGATGCGGAAGCGCACGCGCAGGAAGGTGGCGTCGGCGGGAAGCCAGGCGTCGATCTGGTAGGCGACGCCGAGGCGGCGTTCCCATTCCCAGAGGCGCAGGACGGGCGTGCCGTCATCGAGGCGCAGGAAGCCGGTGAACATGGGCGAGCAGGTGAGGGGAGTGTGGTAGGCGGGGACGCAGACGTTCCACTCCACGCCGCCGGAGAACCAGGCATCGCGGTAGGCGAGGTTGCCGAGTTGGATGACGGGGTTGACGTCCAGCAATTCGCGGCGGGATTTTTTGTGGATGAGGGACCAGAGGCGGCCCCCGAGTTCGGGGAGGAAGGTGGCGCGCAGGTGGCGGTTTTCGAGGACGATGGCGCGGAAATTTTGGCGCTTGAGGGAGCGGGAGTAGCCATCCTGCATGTTGTAGGGCAGGAGGGTGCCGCCGGCGCCGTAGCCGACGCGCAGGCCGTGGTGTTTTTTGATGTGGGCCTGGTCGTCGGGGTCCACGCGTTTGCGCGGCACTTTGTGCATGGGTGGAAATGGGTTTTCGGGTCCGATGGCGGAGGCGGGGATGGGATAGGGGACGACGCGCAACTGGGTGTCGCGGGCTTTCAGGGTCAGGGACATGGGCCTCCATGGGGCATGGGGTGAAGGCGTACTTTCTTTGGCGCGCTAGTCATGTGAAAGGGGCGGATTAAACTGGGGTCGGGGGATTGTGTCAAGCTTGTGGGGGGGAGGGACGGCTTGGTTGTGACAAGGGTGTGGACGCAAGATGCGGCTCGCCGGAGGCTCGCCCTCCAGGTCGGTTTAATTATTTAAGTCGCACAAGTCTTGATGTGCATGATTTGGACTTGTTCATTGGGGCGTGACGGTGTAAAAATCGCGCCTCTTTGATTGTTCCGACGTAGCTCAATGGTAGAGCGGGTGGCTGTTAACCACTAGGTTGCAGGTTCGAGCCCTGCCGTCGGAGCCAATTTTCCCCATTGGCCCACCTTTTTCAGGTATTGGCCCCTTCCTGATCGAAATCGGCATCGATTCCGACGCCGACTCCGACCCCGAATGGATTGCGTATCGACAGCACAGGGGATGGCGCGTCTAACATAAATCTAACAAAGCCTGCATCTGGTCGTAACTGGGATAAATTTAACTCACGGCAACTTCAAGAAAGGAGCTAGCGGATTATGAAGCGAGTCTTGGTGGGGACGTTGGCATTGGTGAGCATGAGTGGGTTGTGTCTGGCGCAGACGGTGGCGGCACCGGTTGAGGCACCGCCGGTGTATGTGCCGCCCAAGACTTGGGCGGATGACGTTAAGGTCAAGGGGGACCTGCGGTACCGCTACGAGCAGATCAACGACGATTCCAAGAAGGATTCGGATGGCGATGTGATCCGGCGCGAGCGCGAGCGTCTGCGCGCACGGCTCGGCGCCGAGGCCAAGGTCAACGACAACACCAAGGCGGGAATTGAATTCTCCACGGGACAGGCGGATCCGATTTCCGGGAACCAAACGGTTGGAAATGGATTCGACAAGGATGAAGCGCGAATCAACCTGGCGTATATTGAATACAACTTCACCGGGGTGAGCGCGAACCGGTTGCGTGGAATCGGCGGAAAGATGAAGAACCCCTTCATCACCATGCCTGACGATCTGGTGTGGGATGGCGATCTGACGCCGGAAGGCATCGCGGCCAAGGGCGAATATGTGGTCGGCTTGGCCACGTTGTACGGCAATGCCGGTTACATGTGGGTGCAGGAGCGGTCGGACAAGGACGACACCAAGCTTTATGCCGGGCAGGGCGCGGTGAAGCTGGCGCTTTCGGAGACCATGAATGCGACGTTCGGGGCCAGCTATTATGCCTACGACAACGTGCAGGGGTTCGACGTGATCGACTGGGAGAACAAGAACAACGCCTACGGCAACAGCACGATCAACGGCACGGTCAGCGGAAGCACGACCAACAAGGCGTGGAAAACCGAATTCACGCCGGTGGTGTACTTCGCGCAATTTGAAGTGTGGGTGATGGGGCGTCCGCTGGACTTCTTCGTGCAGGAGCTGAGCAACACCGATGCGGATAATTTTGACCAGGGCCACATGTATGGTGCGAGCTACGGCAAGTTGAACATGCCGAAGACGTGGGAATTGGCATACAGCTATGCGGAGCTGGAGAAGGACGCGACGCTGGGCATGTTCACCGACTCCGACCGCTGGGGCGGTGGCACGGACGGCAAGGGGCACAAGGTGTCCGGCAAGTACCAGCTGATGAAGAATCTGGTGGGCGGGGTTACGTATTTCTTCAACGACGAGCGCAAGATATCCGACCCGGCGAAGGCGACGGACTACGATCGGTTGCAGGTTGATTTGGTGGCGAGTTTCTAAAGAGGGAGCAGGCGGAGTTTGGAACCGCGAATGGACGCGAATAGGCGCGAATGAGGAACAAGGCATATGACACACAAGAATAGTTTGGCGATGCGGTGGATGCCGCTGATGGCGGCGATGGTTGTGGGGACGGGGATTGGGGCGCGGGCGGAGGAGACGGCGATCACGCTGGATCCGGCGCTACCCGATTACGCCACGGCCGAAGGGATTGCGGGGAGTTTGAGCAGCGTGGGATCGGACACGTTGAACAACCTGATGACGTTCTGGGCGGAGGAATTCAAGAGCCACTACCCCAACGTCAACATTCAGATCGAGGGCAAGGGATCGAGCACCGCGCCGCCGGCGATGATCAGCGGGCTGGCGCAGCTCGGGCCGATGTCGCGCCTGATGAAGCCGACGGAGATCGACAGTTTTGAGCAGAAGTTCGGGTACAAGCCCACGGCGATTCGCGTGGCGGTGGATGCGCTGGCGGTATTCGTCAACAAGGACAATCCGGTCGAGGGGCTGTCGATTGCCCAGGTGGATGCGATGTTCTCGAAGTCGCGCCGGCAGGGCTTTGCGTCAGACATCCTGACGTGGGGCGCGGTGGGGCTGGCGGGTGATTGGGCGGCACGGCCGGTCAGTCTGTATGGCCGTAACTCGGCATCGGGCACCTACGGGTTCTTCAAAGAGCACGTATTGGGCAACGGCGATTACAAGGATCTGGTCAAGGAACAGCCGGGATCGGCGTCCGTGGTGCAGGGCGTGTCGGTGGACATGTACGGCATTGGGTACAGTGGGATTGGTTACAAGACGCCGGGCGTGCGGGCCGTGCCGATTGCGGCGAAGGATGGCGGAGAGTTTTACGAAGCCAACCAGCAAAATGCCTACAGCGGCAAATATCCGGTTTCGCGTTTCCTCTATGTATACGTGAACAAGGTGCCGGGGCAGGGGTTGGATCCGCTCACGCGCGAATTGCTCACGATGGTACTTTCCAAAGAAGGCCAGGAATCGACGATTAAGGATGGATACTTCCCGTTGCCGGCCAAGGTGGCGGCGGAAGAGCTGAAGAAGATCAAATAACGTGTCTGGTTCTCGGATAGATTTTGACTCAATCCCGACAGGCGGGCCGGCACAGCCGGCCCGCCTGCGCGGTTTTAGTCCTTTGGGCCGATTGAAGCGTCGCTTGCTGCTGGACCGGGTGGCGCGGCGCGTGGTGACGCTGGGCGGGATGGTGATCATCGGGTCGATTCTGTCGATTCTGATTGTGATCGTGGCGCAGGTGTACCCGTTGTTTCAGAAGGCCACGGTTGGCGCGCCGGCCAAGGTATCGGTTGCCGCGGCGGGGGCGTTGCGGGTTGGTGTGGATGAGTATCGCGAAGTGGCGTATGCGGTCACGGCGGACGGGATTTCCTTTTTTACGCTGGCGGATGGCGCGCGGCTTTCCGTTGATCATGATTTGGAACTGGGCGACGCGACGGTCGTATCGGTGTCGCAGGGAGTTGGGGAGCGTTTTGCGCTGGGGCTATCGGACGGGCGGGTACAGCCCGTGGCGGTGGTGTACGATGTGAGTTTTGTGGATGGGGAGCGCGTGATCAAGCCGGGGTTGCTGGCGCGGGAGCCCTTGGTGGTGCATGCGGATGGCGCGCCGGTGGGGCAGGTGGCCTATGCGGAGACGCCGGATGGGCCGTTGATTGCCACGGCGGAGGGGGCGCGACGCCTCGGGCTGACGGTGATCACGGAAACGACATCGATGATGGGCGACACGACGCGTGAGCGCGCGCAATTGTCCGTGGAGGTGCCGGGGCCGGGGGACATCACCGCACTGGCGATCGACCAGCGCGGTGATGACTTGTTTATCGGCACGACGGCGGGGGAAATCCTGGGGCTGGATCTGCGCGATAAAACGGCGCCGAAATTTCGCGGCTCGCCGGCGCGCATTGTGGATATTGAAGCGGCGGGTCCGGCGGCCCAGGCCAACCTTGGGGAATCGGGGGTGGCCGTCAGCGCGCTGGAGTTTTTGATTGGGGATCGG
>CAMFEP010000137.1 GCA_945949405.1 Kiritimatiellales bacterium | reverse complement strand
GGCTTGCCCGCGATATAGAAATGCAGCAACTGGGGGTCAACCTTGGCGCGCCAATCCTGGCCGTAGGCGCGCAGGGTGTAGACGTCGAGTTCGCGCATGACGAAGCCGCCGGTCATCAAATACGGCGCGCGGGCGCCGGCGACGTTCTCGGGGACCAGGGCATTGAGATCCGGATCGCCGCCGAGGGTGAGGTTCACGGTTTGTTGCGCGCCATCACGCCAGATTGAGATCGGCACGGAATCACCGGGCGCGCCCTTGCCTTTGACGAGATGGGTAAACTCGATGCGTCCGAAGTCCGGATCCTCATAATAGCCGAGGGCGTCGAAGGGGTGGCCGTCCCAGGACAGGATCACGTCCATCGAGCGCAGGGTGGCTTCCGCACCGCTGCCGGGTTGGGTAGAAACCACCATGATGCCGTTGCGTTCGTCTCCGAGTTTCAACCAGTCGCGCTTGGCGGGATCGACGAGGGGTTTCCACATGAAGCCACCGGAGGCGGGGCCTTGGTAGGGCGGGGTGTGGGCGTCTTCGAGGAAGCGGGCGATGAAGGGCGCGCCGATGACGGTGGCGATGCGGGTGCTGGACTGGTAGGCGGTGACGATGCCGGCGAGTTCGTTGCTGACGAGGGCGGGGGCGCCTTCGCCGGTGGCGTTGAGTTGCATCAGGACCTGATAGGCCAGCAGGGAAAAGGGACCGTCGGGCAGCGCATCCACGGCAATCTGGCTGACGGTGCCCTGGGCGGTTTGGAGATCCTCGTCATCGTCGAATTGCGCGATGGTGATGTCCTCATGCAGGCGCAGGGGGCCGGCGGTGGTGAGGGCGGGGAGACCTTCGCCCACGCGGTGCGCGGGCAGGGTGAGCAGGGCGAGGTTCAGGCGCGGGTCGGCGATGGTGACTTTGGCGGCGATTTTTTCGCCGGTGCGGGCGCGCAGGAGTTCGACATGGGTATGATTGCGCACGAGGTGCTCGGTGGTGAGGACTTCGCCGGGGGCGATCAGGATGCCATAGCCGGAGCGGTTGTCGGGTGCCTGGAAGAGCCATGGCTGGAAGGGATTCTGGGTCTGGAAGGTGACGGTGATGCGGACGAGGCGGCTGGCCACAGCAGCAGCAGAGCTTCGCTCGCTGCTGGGCGCAGCGATGGCGGAGGAATTTGTTTGAGCGGAAGCGATGGGGACGAAGAGGAGGAATGTGAGCATCGCGCACGAAGACGCGGCTCGCCGGAGGCTCGCCCTCCAACGGACATCGATACAAGGGTGCGCGGTCATGGTACGTCCTCCCCGAGATAGGCGCGGGCGGGGACGTTGTAGGCGCGCAGGATATCGGGTTCGGCGTGGCGGGCGGCATTGACATCGAGGACGAGGGCGTCCTTGGAGCCGACGAAGCGCAGGAGATGATGGGCGCCGTCGGGGTGGGAGAGGGCGTCGCGCAGGTCGTGCAGGTTGCGTATGTGGGTGCCGTTGACTTCGTCGACGATGCCGTAGAGGAAATCGTCGAGGTAGGCGTTGACCGGGTGGGGGAGGCGTTTGATCAGGACAACGAATTCATCGCGACCTTCGTGGAGGAGGTGCGCCTTGACGTACTCCAGGGTGTAGAACAATTGTTGCACGTTGGGGGAGCCGCTGCTGCGTTGCAGGGTTTGCAGCAATTCCTGGGAGAGCGAGGAGAAGACGAGGCCGCCGGCGATGACGTAGGGCGGGCGCTGGTCGTAGAGGTTGCGGTAGGTAAAGGGGTCGGGGGGATTGTCGAGTGGGATGGCGATGGTTTGGGTGGCGCCGTCGCGCCAGACGTCGACAGTGGCGGTGTCGCCCCACTGTTTGCGTTCGAGCAGTTCGGCGAAGAGAAAGGTTTCGTCGCCCAGCGTGACGGTGCCGTCCTCGGCGAGGGGATGGCCATCGATGGCGAGGAGCACATCGCGGGGGCGCAGGCGGTTGCGGGCGGCGCCGAAGGCATCCACGAAATAGATCACGATGCCGGAGTGGGCGGGCGGGACGCCGAGATCGAGGCGCAGGGCGGGGTTACGCAATCCCATGAAGGAGAGGCCCAGCTCGGGGTAGCCGTGGTAGTGGTCGTCGGCGATGTCGGAGAGGAAATGGGTGATGACGGGCAGGGGGATGGCGTAGCCGATATTATCGGCCCAGGCGAGGCCCTGGAAGGCGAGGCCGACGACGCGGCCGTTGAAGAGTACGGGGCCGCCGCTGTTGCCGGGGTTGATGGCGGCATCGACCTGGAGGACGAGGTGCTGGTCCACGCCGCTGTGCGCGTAGTTTGCATACTCCACGCGGGAGACGATGCCCTTGGTGGCGGAGAGGCGGTCGCCGCCGAGGGGGTAACCAAGCACGAGGACTTCGTCGGTCAAGGTGGGCAAAGTCCGGGCGAGGCGGAGGGGGCGGGTGTTTTCGAAGAAGGCGGGATCGCTGACGTCCAGCACGGCGAGGTCGCAATCGTGAGCAACGAAGCGTACGGTGGCGCGGTAGCGGCGGGCATCGCCGCTTTTCTGGACTTCGAGGAAACGCGTGTTGGCGACGAGGTGGGCGTTGGTGAGGATGCGTTTTTCGCGGATGATGAAGCCGGTGCCGGAGCCGCTGGCCTGTGGGCCGGGCTGCCAGGGCATGGCGTAATTCTCGCCCTGGTTGGTGACGTAGATTTTTACGACCGAGGCATGGCCGACCGAGGTGGCGGCGAGGGCGAGGGTGGGGCGTGGGGCGGCGCCCGCCACGAGCAGGGCCAGACTGGCCATGGCAAGTGAGTTGGCGGTTGATCGGCGCATGGCGTGAAAGCTACAGTGTTCGTGGACCGAGTGCAAAACCAAAGCGGTATGTGAGCCGAAGACAAGGGGTGGGGAATAGGGCGGCCAGGCGGCCGCCCCTCCCGGGATGCGAGGAATCTGATCGATCACGGATGTCGCGGGGAGTTTGCCATGGGGATTTACGATCGCGGATACATGCAGAGTGGGTCGGAGGGGCGCTCCCGGGGGCGGCCGCCGACATTGCTGGAACGCTTGCGGTTCTGGTGGTGGCGCGTGTGTCAGCGCCTGCGCGGGGCGGGGCCGATCATCGTCGTGGGCGCGACGCTGTGGGCGTTGCCGATGCGGGGACAGGAATTCGAATTCGACGAAGAATGGATTACGCAGGCCGTGGAGATGGGCAGCGGGATTCTGGAGAATTTGGAACCCGAGGAACTTCAGGCGCAGTATGGCGCGATGCGCGACGAGTGGGCGGTGTTCTGGGGGGAAGTGCAAGGGGCGCTTGGCGATGCCGACCTCGAGGAACTGGCGCGTCTTGATCCCTACGCGCGTGACGCACTGGAATGGATGGATGCCGTGCCGCCGATGGCGCCACTGGCGGATTGGTTGCGGCAGCGGGTTGATTATTTCGATGCGGCGGCGGAGCTTGTACCCGACGCGGTGCGGCCGGTACCACGTCCGCCGCCGGAGCTGACCCCGCGCGGTTCCGGGACATGGCGAAGCTGGCTGCATTTGCCACCGAAGAAAATTCCAGAGAAGACGCCAAAGCCCAAACCGGCGGCATCGGCTTCGGCGCAGCAGGTAGACTATTGGAAGCGAAAGCTGGGTACGCGTGTGGTGCCGGCGGGGCGGCAGGTGGTGATCCCGCGGTTGAAGGAAATTTTTCGCGAAGAGGGCGTGCCCGCGGATCTGGTGTGGATGGCGGAAACGGAGTCAACCTTGAATCCAGCGGCGCGGAGTCCGGCGGGGGCGGCGGGGCTGTTTCAGTTCATGCCGGCGACGGCGGGGCGTTTCGGGTTAAAATTGGCGCCGCGCGACGAACGGCTCGAGCCGGAAAAAAGCGCGCGCGCGGCGGCGAAATATTTGAAATTTCTGAATGGGGAATTCAACGACTGGCCGCTGGCGATTGCAGCGTACAACGCAGGTGAGGGGCGGGTGGGGAAGGCGCTCAAACGTGGCGGTGGAAAAACGTTTGAAAATGCAGCGCCGCATTTGCCGGCGGAGACGCGGATGTATGTACCCAAGGTGCTGGCCACGATTGCGCTGCGCGAGGGGCGCGAATTCGATGGCGGGTGAGTTGGGGGATTGATGATTGTCGATTGAAGATTGTTGATTGTCGGAAAGGGCACAATCTGGAACGGAAGACCGCGTCCAGAGGCCGCGGTCCACCACGGCGCCGGGGTCAGCGACCCCGGCTACAGCGGAAAGCCAAGCGGACGGCGCGGAGCGCCGTCCCTACCTTTTGGAGCGCAGGTTGCGGTCGGCGAAATTCAGGAATTGGTCCCAGTCGTAGGGGGTGACGTCGTGTTTGCCGGAGCGGATGTGGTAGCCGATGCGGTTGCCGACGGGGTGATTGAGGGGCGGCATTGCGGTGGTGTCCAGACCGGAGTGGCCGAGCAGGCGGTAGACCGGATCGGCGTGGAGGGCGGAGAGGAATTCTCCCTTTGGATCGCACCAGCGATCCTCGACGGCGCTGGCGACATAGAGGGGGCGCGGGGCGATCAGGGAGAGCAGCATGTGCTGGTCGACGGGCAGGGCGGATTCGTTGTTGTTGTAGTGTTTATAGTTGGCGCAGAACCAATGCGGGAAGCCGGTGTTGATGCGCTCGATGGTTTCGCCATACCAGCGGCGGCTCAGGGCGGCGCCACCGCAGCCGGAGTTGTTCGAGATCGCGAGGGCGATGCGTTCGTCCTGGGCGGCGGCCCAAAGGGCGGTTTTGCCGAGGCGCGAGTGTCCCAGGACGGCGACGCGTGAGGCATCGATGTCCGGATCGGTGGCAAAATAATCCATGGCGCGGCGGATGCCCCAGGCCCAGGCACCGATGGCGCCCCAGGCGTCGGGTGCCGTGGGCGGGTGTTTGTTGGCGAGCGCGCCGCGCACGCCGTGTTTCCAACCGTCGGGAAAATCGGGTTCGAGGTCGCCATAGAAACAGGTGGCGAGGGCATAGCCGCGCGACAGAATCGTGTCCATGGGCCAGCGGCTGGCCTTCGAGCCGCGCGAGGCCTCGGGGGTGTCGGTCTGGATGCTTTCCAATTCGAGCGAGGGGCGGAAGCGCAGCCAGTTGGCGGAGATGGGGATGGCGGGATCCGGGTGAATGCTTTGGTTCCCGCGGAAATTGAAGCCGAAGAAAAGTGGGACGGGGCCTGGGCGTTGCGCGGGAATATGCAGTAGAATTTCCATGCGCGGGCCGTCGCGGTGGCCGGTGGGGTAGAGCGCGACAATTTTGCGGAGGGCGTGTCCGCCGAGGGCG
>CAMFEP010000136.1 GCA_945949405.1 Kiritimatiellales bacterium | reverse complement strand
CTGCCGAAGGGGCCTGCCCTGAGCTTGTCGAAGGGACCCCCATCAGCCGCTGCGCCAGCAACAAATGCCCCGTCGAACTCACCGGCAAATACTCCGTCACCCCCTCCACCACCCCCAGCACCACCGCCTGCCCAATGGACATGGCCGATGTAGGGGCGCCTGTGTCAGGCGCCCGCGTCGGAATGCTCTCGGCATGCACCCCCCCCGCCATCCCCACCGCCAGCATCAACGCCAAAAATCCCGCCTTCCCCCGCATCTGCTTCTTCGATGACTGGTGCTTCTTGTCCTCCAGCATCCGCTCTTTCTGCCTCCGCGAACGCCGCCGCTTCTGCCGCCGGATTTTTTCGTGCTCCTGCTGCCGCTTGCTCCGCGCACCTTCGATGCGCTCGGTAATGCGCTCACACAGCTCCCGCCGCGCCAGAAACCGGTTTAAATCCCGCGATCGCGATTGCTGGCACTTGACTTCAATGCCCGTCGGCAAGTGCTTGAGATAGACGCAGGACGAGGTCTTGTTGATTTTCTGCCCGCCACTGCCAGACCCCAGAATGAATTTTTCAATCAGCTCCGCCTCGCGTACCCCAAGCTGCACCATGCGCAAATCCAGCGCCGCCCGTTTTTCCGTACTCACAAAAGCGTCAGCCATGATAAAAATCCAAATTCCGTAATGCCACGACCGTGGGGGCGGGCTTCCACGCCCGCCCATCCGCCACCTGGAGGGCGAGGCTGCGCCGAGCCGTTCAAATCCCGCCAATATCCCAACACCAAATTCTGCTTCTTCCAGCATCCTCACCGGTGATAACGTCCTGCATAGCAAAGGTAGCCGCGGAAACGGAGCGAAATGTGGGTCACATGCTGGAAGTAGCCTATTTGGGTCCCGAAGGAACCTATTCTCACCTCGTCGCGGAGAAACGCTTCGGCCCCGCCGCGCGCTACGTGGCCATGCCGACAATTCTGGACGTGTGCACCCACGTCGCCAGACGTCCCGGACGGCGCGGCATCATCCCCATCGAAAATTCCTCCGGCGGAGCCATTCACGAAACCGTCGACATCCTGCTGGCGCAAAAACCGCGCGTCGTCATCGAGGAGGAACTCTCCCTTGAAGTCCGCCTCGCCCTCTTGGGCCACCGCGGCGAAAAAATCAAAAACCTCTACTCCCACTTCGCACCGCTCGACCACTGCGCCACTTGGATTCGCAAAAACCTCCCCGCCGTCACGCGCCACGTGGTCACCAGCACCGCCGCCGCCGCCCAGCAGGCCCACGCGGAACCCGGCGCCGCCGCACTCGGCAGCCGCCGCCTCGCGGCATTGTACGACCTCGACCTGCTCGTCTTCCCCGTCGAAGCCGACGTACCCAACCTCACGGCCTTTCTCGCCATCGGCGCCCTGCCGCACGGCAACGACCGCCGCTTCAAAACCACCCTCGCCGCCAAACTACCCAACCACCCCGGCGCACTCTGCACCTTCCTCGAAACCTTTCGCACCGAGTCCGTGAACCTCTCGCGCATCATCTCGCGTCCCATCCGCGGCAGCCCGCGCGAGTACGCCTTCATGGTGGATATCGACGGCGCCCCGCGCACCCCACGCCTCAAGCGCGCTCTCGCCGCCGCCAAAAAAACCTGCGTCGAACTCCGCCAGGTCGGCGCCTACCCCCTCCACAAAGCCTATAAAAGTTAGGAATGTCATTGGACATCGGTCATTCGTCTTTGAGAAAAATTACCCGCGAGGCCCATCACCCACAATCTCAATACCCCATGGCCAATGCCCTCTTCCCCATGACCAATGACCGCTGACCAATGCCTCACCGTAGGTGAACCATGATGCTCTTCGAACGCGGCTCCCCCACCGACATCCTCACCCTCGACGACCTGCGCGAGGGCCTCGCCACCGCCCTGCGCAAACTCGGCCCGCGTAAGCGCGTCGTCGCCGTGCCCCCCGACTTCACCCGCTTCCACTCCCACGCCGGTGACCTGACCCGCTTCGCCTGGGAATTCTACGGCGACGCCCTCGCCGACATCCTCCCCGCCACCGGCACCCACACCGCCATGACCGCCCCCCAAATCACCCGCATGTTCGGCAACTTCCCCCAAAGCCTCTTCCGCGTGCATGACTGGCGCAAGGGCGTCACCAACCTCGGCGAAATTCCCGCCTCGTTCATCCGCGAAGTTTCCGAGGGCAAACTCGACTATCCCTGGACCGCGCAAATTTCCAACCTCCTCGCCACGCGCCAGCACGACCTGATCCTCTCCATCGGCCAGGTCGTCCCCCACGAAGTCATCGGCATGGCCAATCACAACAAGAACCTGCTCATCGGCACGGGCGGCCACGAGGCCATCCACAAGAGCCATTACCTCGGCGCCGTCTACGGCATGGAACGCATGATGGGCCGCGCCAATACCCCCGTGCGCCGCGTTTTAAACCTCGCCACCGAGCGCTTCCTCGCCGACTGGCCGATCGTCTGGGTGCAAACCGTCGTGGGCCGCGCCGACGACGGCAAGCTGCATGTGCGGGGCATGTATATCGGCGACGGCTATGAGTGTTTTGAAAAAGCCGCCGCCCTCGCCCTCAAGGTCAACTTCCAGTTGCTCGATGAGCCCCTGAAAAAAGTCGTCGTCTTCCTCGACCCTGACGAATACAAAAGCACCTGGCTCGGCAATAAAAGCGTCTACCGCTCGCGCATGGCTATCGCGGACGGCGGTGAGTTGATCGTCCTCGCCCCCGGCCTGCGCGAGTTCGGCGAGGACAAGGAAATCGACATGCTCATCCGCCGCCACGGCTATCTGCCCACGCCCGGCGTCCTCGACGCTGTCCAGCGCGACCCCCAATTGCACAACAACTTGAGCGCCGCCGCACACCTGATCCACGGCACGTCGGAAGGCCGCTTCCGCATCACCTATTGCCCCGGCCACCTCTCCCGCCAGGAAATCGAAGGCGTCCATTACCAATATGCCGACCTCGCCACCATGCGCCAACGCTACAACCCCCAAACCCTCAAGGACGGCTTCAACACCCTCCCCGACGGCGAAAAAATCTTTTACATCTCCAACCCCGGCCTCGGCCTCTGGTCCCACCGCTCCCGCTTCTCGTCCTGATTCATTGACGTGACGTCAGAATTCCTTGCACATCCGGGAGGGCGGAGCGCCGCGACGCCGCGAGAATCGGGCTCGTGTCGTTCGTCCCTCCCGAGCAGACATACGAGATTGTGTATACCGGGGTCGCCGTCGGTATCGGAATCGGAATCGATCCCGACGCCCATTTCGCCCCGAACCTTCGTCATTCATGATTCTGCGGTTCGTCAATCTGCGGTTCTCCAAAAATACACGCAATAACGCGTATCCGAATCGAAAAGGTTCTAACCCTAATCATACTCTCCTCCCCCCTCCGCCCCGATCGTTCCCCATCCCCTTCCCCCGACTCTAAACCCCTCGGATAGGGTCAACACCCACCTTTCCCCGCTTTGACAGCCATGCATGATTAGGGCTATCATACCTAGTATGTGACGAACCATTTTCCCGGATCATAGGGAGACCACAATGACGCGATACCATCCTTACCACCTGCTTCTCCTCACCTGCCTACTCACCGCCCCCAGCTTCCCCGCCGCCCCCGTCTTTAAAGCCAATAACACCGTAAACCTGAACCAAGCCACAAGCTGGGTCACCAATGGCCCGCCCACCGCGTCTGACACCGCAACCTACGACGCCACCGTCTCCGTCGCCAACACCAGCGCCCTGGGCGACAACCTCCAAAGCTGGCAGGGCTTGAGCGTCACCGGCGCGATTGACGGCAATGTCATCATTTCGATCGGCAACACCCTCACCCTCGGCAGCGACGGCCTCCTCCATAACCCCACCACCGCCACGCGCACCCTGACCCTGAACTGCGGCATCACCCTCGGCGCCACGCAATCCTGGACCATCGCCAGCGGCCGCACCGCCACCGCCAGCACCAACATCACCGGCACCGCCTCCCTCACCAAGGACGGCGGCGGCATCCTCGTCCTCGGTGGCGCCAACACCTTCAACGGCGGCCTCTTCCTGAATCAGGGCACCCTCACCATCAGCACCGACGCCAACCTCGGCGATATCACGATCCCCCTGACCGTCACCGGCAGTTCCTCCTTGCTCGCCACCGGCTTCACCACCTCACGCGACATCCTCATCCAGTCCGGCGCCACCCTGACCAACAGCGTCAACGTCCTGCTGACCCTCAATGGCACCATCAGCGGCGCCGGCTCCCTGCGCAAAACCGACACCGGCATCCTCGTCCTGAACGGCACCAACACCCACGCCACCACCGTCATCGCCGCCGGGGAATTGCGCGCCAATGAAAACGCCGGCATGTCCCCTGGCAATCTGAACATCCTCGGCGGCGGCATCTGGGCCTCAAGCACCAATATCACCCGCGCCCTCGGCACCGGCGCCGGCCAGGTCCAACTCACCGGCGACGGCGGTTTCAGCGCCTTCGGCGCCCCCATCGAAGTCAACTTCGGCGGTGCAGGCGATAGCGTCAATTGGGCCGTCGCCCCCTTCGGTACCCCCAACCCCTTCTACCTGAACAACGTCAATGCCACCAACAAGCTGACCTTTCGCAACAACATCAACCTGAATGGCACCGCCCGCACCATCACAGTCAACGCCAACGTCGTGGAAATCTCCGGCATCATCAGCAACGGCACCGGGACCGCCGGTTTCACCAAGGCCGGCGCCGGCGTGCTCTGGCTCACCGCCACCAACACCTTCAACGGCACCCTCACCGTCAATGGCGCTGGCGGCACGCTGCGCGCCCGCGACGGCATCGGCATCCCCGCCGCTGTCAACCTCACCCTCACCCAGGACGGCATCTGGGAATCGGACGAAAATGTCGTGCGCCCCGTCGGCAGCGGCGCCGGCCAGATCCAACTCACCGGCGCCAGCGGCTTGGGCGACGGCTTTAGCGCCTACGGCGCCCCGATCAATGTCAACCTCGGCGGCGCCGGCGCCACGCTCACTTGGGGTTCCGCCACCTTCACCCCAATCGCCCTCATCCTGAACGATGCCTCCGCCACCCACCCCATCACCTTCGCCAACGGCCTCGACCTGAATGGCAGCATCCGCACCGTCAGGGCCAACAGCACCAACCACGCCGCCACCATCACCGGCGTCATCTCCCACGACGCCACCACCAGCGTCCTCACCAAAACCGGCGCCGGCACCATCATCCTCGCCGCCACCAACACCTGGTTCCATTCCCAAAACTGGGGCACCAACCTCACCATCACCACCGGCACAATCCAGATCGATCGCGAGGAAAACCTGGGCGGCACCCCGATCCAGTTCCAAGCCCGATCATTGCAACTCAACGGCGGTCAACTCCGCACCACCGCCACCTTCGCGATCAACGATCCCAATCGCGGCATCTACATCTCCGCCAGCGATGGCACCTTCAGCGTCGCCCCAGGCACCACCCTCTCGCTCAATACACCCATCGAT
>CAMFEP010000135.1 GCA_945949405.1 Kiritimatiellales bacterium | reverse complement strand
GCCCACCACATCCCCTGGATCGGCGACTGGGCCAATTATGTGAAATCCCAGGCCGCAACCGACGGCCTGCAAGTAATCGACCTCCCCCGCACGCGCACATTGATTGCCGCCGGCACCCACCTGGTCTTCGACGCCCGCGCCATCGCCTCCTACGACGCGGGACATCTCCCCGGCGCCCTCTCCTTTCCCGTCGACGATTTCGCCACCCTCTATCCGCAGTATGCGCCGCTCCTCGATCCCTCCACCTTGATACTCGTCTACTGCTCCGGCGAGGAATGCGATGAATCCCTGTTGCTCGGCAAACAACTTCGCGACCACGGCCACACGAATATCAGCCTCTTCCCCGGCGGCTATTCCGCCTGGTCCGCATCAGAAACAACCGGCGGTGCGCCATGATTTTTCGACAAATCGACCAGGCCCAGCGTCGCAAAGGCGTCCGGCCAGTCTGCCGGGAGGGCGGAGCTCCGCGACGCCGTCCTCTCACCGGTTCGGGCAATCAAAAAAAATCTCCGCGCCCTCCGCGCCTCCGCGAGAAACGTCCGTCTGCCGCCTCGCACTTCAAAACACGTCACGACCTGCCATGGACCACTGTATGAAATGCCGCTGCCTGCAACGTCTCGCCGTGATGATCCTCGCCGGCGTCTTCATCGCCGCCGCGGCGCCCAAGATCGCCGATCCCGCCGGCTTCGCCCTCGCCATCTACCGCCACCACCTCGCCCCCGACTGGGCCATCAATGCGCTCGGGATTTTTCTACCCTGGCTGGAACTGACCGCCGCCATCATGCTCTTCGTCCCGCGCCACCGCGCCGGCGCCGCGCTCATGATCCTGCTGATGCTATTGGTCTTCACCGCCGCGATCGCCATCAACATCCACCGCGGCCTCGACATTTCCTGCGGCTGCTTCTCAACCGCCCCCACCGGCGCCCACCCCATCGGCTGGCAAAACATCGCCCGCAACCTGCTCCTCATTGTCCTGGCGGTGATTGTGTGGAAATCCGGCGTGAACCACGAAGACACGAAGGCCACGAAGAAAACACACCAAGCATCACCGCCAAATTCCTAGCCGCGTCGCCCGGCGACGCGGCCTTCGTGCTCCTCTTCGTGCCCTTCGTGTCTTCGTGGTTCTCCTATTCCTCCTTCGCCTTCTGTAGCTTCTTCCGAATCCCCGCCGGAATCGCCACCGCCCGAATCTTCCCGCTCTTATCCATCCGACAGCACGCGCACGTCGACCGCCCCACCGCCACCACTTGCCCGCCGCGCACGATCTCGCCGTGATACGTCACGGATGACCGCCCGATGCGCTGCACACCCAACCGCACCTCAAAGACATCATCAAAAAACAGCGGCGCGCGATAATCGAACGCGCAGGCCACGCGCGGCCACCCCACCCGCTTCGGCCCCGGCGGATCCATCAAGGACAACCCCAGCGATTTCAAAAACGCATGCTCCGCCGCCTCCATGTACCGGAAATACGCCGTAAAATGCACGATCCCCGCCATGTCCGTGTCCACATACTCCACCCGCCGCCCCAACGTGAAAATTCCCATGTTTGTCTCCTCCTATATCGAACTACGGCCCGCGCAACCCAATCGGAGTCGGGGTCGCTATCGGAATCGGAATCGATCCCGACGCCGATACCGATTCCAACCCCGACAAGATGCACGCTGTTGCATCATATGTTTCGACGGAACAGCCCAAAGTATGCGCCCCCCCCCATAACCCGCCAAGTAAATCCCAATCCGCCATAGCGCCGTCTCGGCGCGATGGCGTCCGATGGCAACCGTGGCGTGCGTTTGGGTGCCCGCCGGAGGCGGGATGCGAATTGGCGTGGCTAGTTTGCCCGCAGCGCAAGGCGCGCGTGTCGGCGCTGTACTCCGTGTACGCGCCGATACGCGCAACGCCGCGATGGGGGCAAAATCGCCACGCCAATTCACACCAAACGCACGACACTTTCGGTGTTTGATTGCCCCGCAGAAGCCTGTCGTCTAAACTTCCCCAATACCAATGCGCCCGCACCTGCTACGTTGCTGGGGAGTCACACTACTCATGCTCTCATCCTGCCACCCAAACGAAAAACCCGCCTCCGGCCCAACGCCCCTGCCCACCGGCGCCGCCCTCGCCGCCCTGCCCCCCGATGGCGGCCCCACCTTCAACCGCCTCGTCTTCGAGCAAAGCCCCTACCTCCTCCAACACGCCCGCAACCCCGTCGACTGGTACCCCTGGGGCGACGCCGCCTTCGAAAAAGCCCGCCGCGAAAACAAACCCATCTTCCTCTCCATCGGCTACTCCACCTGCCACTGGTGCCACGTCATGGAACATGAGTCCTTCGAAAGCGACACCATCGCCGCCCTCCTCAACCGCGACTTCATCCCCATCAAGGTCGACCGCGAGGAACGCCCCGACGTCGATGCCGTCTACATGACCTATGTCCAGGCCACCACCGGCGGCGGCGGCTGGCCTATGAGCGTCTGGCTCACCCCCGAGCTGAAGCCCATCCTCGGCGGCACCTATTTCCCCCCCGATGACCGCTATGGCCGCCCCGGCTTCGCCGCAATCCTCCAGCAAGTCGCCAAAGCTTGGTCCGAAAATCGCGAACGCATCGTGTCCTCCAGCGACAACGTCCTCGCCCGCCTCCGCGAACACACCTCCTCTACCAACGACGCCGTCCCCCTCGCACCCGACATCCTCGATGCCGCCTACGCCCAACTCAAATCCACCTACGAACCCGACTTCGGCGGCTTCGGCGACGCCCCCAAATTCCCCCGCCCCGCCGCCCCCAATTTCATGCTGCGCTATTACAATTCAAACCACCGACCGCCAGCCCCGCACCGTGCCGAAGGCTCTGGTGCGGGGGCCCTCGCCATGACCACCTTCACCCTCCGCAAAATGGCCGAAGGCGGCATGTATGACCAACTCGGCGGCGGCTTCCATCGCTATTCCGTCGATGCGCGCTGGCACGTCCCCCACTTCGAAAAAATGCTCTACGACCAGGGCCAGCTCGTCTGCACCTACCTCGACGCCTACCAACTCACCCACGATCCGTTCCTCGCGGATGTCGTGCGCGGCACCCTCGGTTACATCCTGCGCGACATGACCGGCCCCCACGGTGAATGGTTCTCCGCCGAGGATGCCGACAGCCCCCTCCCCGAAAATCCCGCCAAACAATCCGAAGGCGCCTTCTACGTCTGGGAACACCCGCAAATCACCGCCGCCCTGGCCCCCGAGTCCGCCGCGATCTTCAACTTCCACTACGGCATCCAACCTAACGGCAACGTCATCAGCGACCCGCACGGCGAATTCCCCAGGAAAAACGTCCTGATGGTCTTCCACACCCTCGACGACACCGCGCAACAATTCGGCAAGACTCCGCAAGAAATTGAAACAAATCTCGCCACCGCCCGCGCCACGCTTTTACAACTCCGCAACCAGCGCCCCCGCCCGCACCGCGACGACAAGACCATCACCGCCTGGAACGGCCTGATGCTCTCCGGCTTCGCCCGCGCCTACCAGGTCCTCGACGACCCCGCCTACCGCGATGCCGCCCTGCGCGCCGCCGCTTTCCTCCGCAAGGAACTCGTCGACCCAAAATCCGGCAACCTCTTACGCCGTTACCGCGCGGGCAAAGCGGGCATCGATGCCTATGCCGAGGATTATGCCTTCCTGATCCAGGGCCTGCTCGACCTCTACGAAGCCGCCTTTAACATCGAACACCTTGAATGGGCCATAACCCTCCAGGAAAAACAGAATGCGCGGTTCTGGGACAGTGAACACGGTGGCTATTTCCGTACCGCCGGCAATGATCCCAGCGTCTTGCTGCGCATGAAGGAAGACTACGACGGCGCCGAACCCGCCGCCAATTCCATCGCCGCCTTGAATCTCTTACGCCTCGCGCACATGACCAACCGCCCCGAATTTTTGGACCGTGCCGACAAACTATTCGCCGCTTTCAGCGTCCGCCTGCAGGCCACGCCCCACGCCATGCCCCAACTGCTCGCCGCCTTCGACTACCGCCTCGCCAAGCCCCGCCAGATCGTGATCGCCGGCCAGCCCGGCGCCGCCGACACCGCCGCCCTCCTCCGCGCCGTCCACGCCCGCTTCATCCCCAATAAAGTCCTCTTACTCGCCGACGGCGCCGCCGGCCAAAAGTTCCTCGCCCAACACAACGCCCTCTTCACCACCCTCGCCCCGCAACACAACCAAGCCACCGCCTACATCTGCGAAAACTTCACCTGCCGCCTCCCCACCCCCAGCCCCGCCAAAGTCACCGCGATCCTGGACGAACCCCTGTAGTGCCGCGCGCCTGCCCTGCCCATGGCGGGGTCCCGCGCGGTTTGTACAGAGCGTCATAAGTCCGGCCATTCCTGGAGCGGAACGCCTTCGCGTTCCGGCCGGCGCCGCTCCAAATCGCGCGGGGCGAATAACACGCGGCGACAGAACGCCACGGCTACAGTTTTTCCTAAACCGCTCCAAAGTGCCCGTGAGGGCAATCACCAAACGATGCCGTGTAGCATCGACCCTGGCAGCCCGTTGAAAAACGGCTCGCGGGGCCGCTCGCCCGCCAATGAATGTCAAAATTGTCAGGGTTTTGGAGGGCGGCGGGCCACCGCCGCCGGGAATGTTGTTGAGCCGCGCCGTGCCGACGCGCGTTTTCAACGGCCTCCTAGCAGCCTGTCGAAAAACAGTCACAACCCTGACGGGCTTGACCACGATCTCTGTTTTCCTAAGCAAAATCGTTCGTAGTAACGCCGTAAGGCGTGCTTCCATGCCGTCGTGGGCGTTTTTCAACGGGCTGCTAGAGCCGATTAGGACGGGAGGGGCGGCCGCTTGGCCGCCCTGTTTTTGAGTGCCGGAGGAGGGACTTGAACCCACACGTCATTGCTGACACTGGATTTTGAGTCCAGCGCGTCTGCCATTTCGCCACTCCGGCCTTACCGATCAACTTCTTTTTCCGCCCCTGGATTTTGAGTCCAGCGCGCGCGCCCTCCGTAGTCACGCCCTCCGAGGGCAGGACGAAGGAGGGTCTGCCATTTCGCCACTCCGGCGGAAAGGGGCTCCCTTCTACCAAACCCCACCCCACTTTCAAAGCGTAATTGGTCCGAACTTCCCCCTCCTCCTCCATACCTCCGTGCCTCCGTGGTGAATTCCCCCGGCCTCTTCTCCCTCAAACCGCCAAATACGTACTAGCCCACCCCTGCGAAAAATCCCCCCGCGCCCACCGCGGAATCAACGCCCGCAATGGCGCTGGCTCCAATCCCGCCGCCGCCAGGTCCTCCACCTTTACCCACCGAAAATCAATGTGCGCCTCCCGCGACGGTGCCGGGCTCGCCGGATCCAACCCCGGGATCTCCAACCCAAACACCAGATTGATCTCCGCCTTGGGCTTTCCCTTCTGCGTGAACCGATGCTCGACCGCCCCCAGAAACCGCCCCGCCTTCGCCTCCAACCCCATTTCCTCCAACACCTCGCGCACCAGACTATCCGGCGCGCTCTCCTGAAACTCCACATGCCCCCCCGGCAAATACATATTCACC
>CAMFEP010000134.1 GCA_945949405.1 Kiritimatiellales bacterium | reverse complement strand
TATCTTCATCAACATTGAATATCTGCGCAATCAACGCCGTGCGCACCCACATCCCGTTGCGCATCTGCCGCCAGTACATCGCCCGCGGATCACGGTCGATCTCGGGCGGAATCTCCTCCCGCCGCGGCAGCGGATGCATGATGATCGCCGTGGGCTTCATGCGCGGCAGATCATCCGGCCGCAGATGAAACTGGGTCACATCCACCCGCGCGCTCTGCCCCGCCTCCGTGTCCCACTCGTCCTGCACGCGCGTCATGTAAATCGCATCGGCCTCGGGCAGCGCCGCCTGGAAATCCCCCGAAACTTCGCAGCGCACGTTTCGTTTCCGCAGCAACTCCAGAACGTCCGGCCCGATCTGAAAGGCCTCCGGCGCCACGAACAGCAACGTCACGTCACGGTAATTGGTCAGCAGCGTGGAAAGCGATCGCACCGTGCGCCCACGCGCCAGATCGCCCACGAAGGCAATGCGCTTGCCGTCGATACCCCCGCGCGTTTCAAAGCTGCGCTGTAACGTGTAAATATCCAGCACCGCCTGGGTCGGATGCTGGTCGTGCCCCGACCCGGCGTTGATGATCGGTACGGGACGCTCCGACTGCGACAGCACCCAGGCCATGCGCTCCGCCAGGCCACGCTCCTTGGAACGCATGATGATCAAATCAAAATACGAGCTGAAGGTGCGCACGGAATCCTCCCGCGACTCGCCCTTGATTTCGCTGGAGGTCGCCGTGTCGCGCACTTCGCCGGTCTGCAGCCCCAGGATCTGGCAGGCCGCCTGGTGCGACAAGAACGTGCGCGTGCTGGGCTGCGTGAAGTACAGCATCGCGCGCTTGTGCGACAACAGGCTGCCCAAAAACTTCGCGCCGGCAGGAGCCTTGGCAATTCTCCGGATTTCCGTGGCCAGCGTGCAGATCGAATCCAGCTCGGCGCGCCGGAATTGCTGAGGGATCAGCACGTGCTCCGGACGCCCGTTGTCCATCAGGTACGGCGCCTTCGTCTCCGCGTCAAAGGCCTGAAATTCTTCCCACGACAGCCTGCGCAGCCTCACGCCCGCCTCCCCGAACGCCCGCCGGTCAGCGACGCAATGAAGATCGCCTTCATGATGTGCATCCGGTTTTCCGCTAGGTCGAAGACCTTGGAGAACGGCGCCTCAAAAACCCCGTCGGTCACTTCCATGGCCCCGGTCTCGGCGCTCGTTTCCGTGTCGCGGTTGTGAAACGCCGGCAGGCAATGCAGGAAGATCACCTTGTCGTCATGCAGATTCCCCGTCCGCTCCATCAACGCCATGTTCACCTGGTAGGGTCGCAGCAGCCGCACGCGCTCTTCTTGCTGGTCTTCCTCACCCATCGAAACCCACACATCCGTATACACCACGTTCGCGCCGCGCACGGCCTTGGCCGGATCGTGCTCAACCAACAGACTGCATTTGTTTTTCTTCGCCAGCACCGCGGCGCGTTCCAGCGATTTCGAAGCCGGCGCCAGCTCGGGCGGCGTGCAGTTGACAAAATCGATCCCCGCCATGGCGCACCCCACCATCAGGGAACTGGCCACGTTGTTGCGCCCGTCGCCCACGTAAACGAGCTTCAAGCCCTTCGTTTTCCCAAACGCTTCCTGCACGGTAAAAACGTCCGCCAGCGCCTGCGTGGGATGCTCCGTGTCCGTCAACCCGTTCCACACCGGCACGCCGGAATATTGCGCGAGCAATTCCACCGTCTCCTGCTTGTAGCCCCGGAACAAAATGCCATCGAACATCCGCCCCAGCACCCGCGCGGTGTCCGCCGTGGATTCTTTCTTGCCCAGATGGATTTCCCGCGCCGCCAGGTATTCCGCCCGCCCGCCTTCGTCCGCCGCCGCCACACTCGCCGCGCACCGCGTCCTCGTGGACAGCTTCTCAAATACGAGGGCCAGATTCTTGCCCCGTAGCAGACTCCCCACCCCGCCGCGCTTCTTCTTGCGCTTCAATTTCGACGCCAGTTCCAACAGCCCCAAAAACTCCCGGTCGGAAAGATCGTACGGGGTCAGCAGGCTGCGTCCCTTTAAACTGGCAATCGGGTTTTTCATGGCACCCACGTTTTCCCACACCCACCCCACCCGGTCCAGTGAAAAGGGGCCTGCGTTCCGTTCCGAGCCTCCCGGCGGCCTTGCGCCGCCGGAGGCCAAATTTGCCAAAGATGCAACCTGGATCGCGATTCGCTGGTGGCCCGTGCCGCGCATGCGAGACGGGATGGAAGATGGATGGGCTAGTTTGCCGTAGCCGCTAGGCGCATGGAGCGGCGCTGGACTCCTTGTCCGCGCCGATTCCATGCAACAACGCGGATGCGGCAAAATCGCCCATCCATCAATCTAATTGCCCATCCGCCAACCCCACCGGCAACGGCGCCGGCCTCGCGCACGTGCTGGACAGCGCCACATGCCGCCCCGCCTCCCCCGCGTCAAGCAGCGACGCCATCACGTCGAGCACATGAAACGCCTGTTCGCCGGACGCCCGGTGCGCCCGCTTCGCCTGGGCCGCCACGGCCATGTCCGCCGTCCCCAGCCCGCGCCAGTTCGTCTGGTACCCATGCGTAAGCGTCACGGGTTCCCATTCCTTGGCGCCGATGCGGCGAATACGCACGGGATCGCCAAAGTTATTCGGATCCGGCACGCTCAAGGTCCCCTCCGAGCCCTGGATCTCGATGTGCCGCAACCCCGAACCGCCGCGAATATCGAAACTCATGATCAGCGTGCCGATCGCCCCGCTGCCAAACTCCAGCGAGCCCGCCACATGCGTCGGCGTCTCCACCTGGATTTTCTGGCCGCGCTTCGCTTCGCTGCCGATCACACGTTCTGCAAAACTGATACGCGTGCTCGCCGTCACGCGCTTGACCGGCCCCAGCAGACTCACCATCGCCGTCAGGTAATACGGCCCCATGTCGAATAACGGACCGGCGCCACGCTTGTAGAAAAACTCCGGATCCGGGTGCCAGCTCTCCGGCCCGCCGCTCATCATGAACCCCGCGCACGCCACCGGCGTCCCGATCGCCCCCTCGTCAATCAGCTTGCGGCAGGTTTGCAGTGCCCCGCCCAAAAACGTGTCCGGCGCGCACCCCACGCGCAGTCCGAGGGACGTTGCAAACGCCAGCAACTCGCGCCCATCCTCGCGCGCCACGGCCAGCGGCTTCTCGGAATACACATGCTTGCCGGCTTCAAGCACCTGGCGCGCCACGGCATAATGCACGGCGGGGATCGTCAGGTTGACCACCACGCCGATCTCGCGATCCGCCAGCAGCTCCGCGATCGTCATCGCCTGCACGCCCGGAAACGCCTCCGCGCTCTTCCGTGCCCGCTCTTCCACGAGATCCGCGCAGGCCTTGACCCGCACCGCCGGAAATTTGCTCCCTAGATTTTCAAGATACGTGCGGCTGATATTCCCGCACCCAATAATCCCAATTGCAATCGGTGTCATAATCTTTACCCCTCGCCGGATCGGCCTCTCCGCGCGCTCCGCGCCTCCGCGAGAAATCCCTCCGAAATCAGTCCGGCAATTTATGCGTACATCGCCTTCAGCGCCCGCCCCTGCTTGGCGCTCTGCACCGCCAGATCCAATATATGAATCGGTCGGCGCGCCCATTCCGGACTGATCACCAGCGGCTTTCCCTTGGTCAGATGATCCGCCACGTTCTGATACAACTTCCACCCCTCGCCCTTCGGATTCGGCACCCTGCGCGTCACCGTCTCCGCACCCGCGTGCGTGATGACGTCGCAATTGTTCCAGTCCATGGACAGATTGCCGCGCGTGCCGACGACTTTCAGCATGACGGGCTCCGGCCGCGAGTCGAGCTGCGTCATCGTCAGCGTCGCCCAGGCGCCGCTCTTGAAGCGCACGGTGAGAAACGCGTCGTCTTCATTCGTGTCGGCCTTCCACTTGGTCTGGCTGGCCCACACGCCGCTCCAGGCATAGCCGTTGACTTCCGTGATCTCGGAATTCACGATCTGCAGCGTGTACTCAAGCAGGTGCACGCCCCAGTCATAGAGAATCCCGCCCGAGATCGAACGGCTCGTGCGCCACCAGTCGCCGGGCTTGCCCCAGCCACCCCAGTTGACGTTTACCCGCACGACCTTGCCGATCGCCCCCGCGCGGATGAGTTTCATCGCCCCCAAAATGTGCCCGTCCCAATGGCGGTTGTGATAGGTCGAAAGTACAACCTTGTTTTTGCGCGCCGCGGCGATCATCGCGTCGCATTCCGCCGTGGTGATCGCCAGGGGTTTTTCACACACCACATGGCGCCCCGCATTGAGGCACTGCAGCGCCAGCTTGGCATGCGTGTTGTGCGGCGTGATGATCGCCAGCAAATCCACCTTCGACTTCTTCAGCATCTCCGCCACCGAGCCGTAGGTCTCGATGCCGGGAAAATCCGCGGTCGCAACCTTGAGCCGCTCCGGATCGATCTCCGACACCGCCGCCGGCGTCATCCCCGCCAGCTTCATCTCGTTCAAATGGGCCTTGCCCATGTTGAACGCCCCCCCATACCCAATCACCCCAACCGTGATGTCACCCGCTGATTTGTAACGTTTCATGCGTTATTTTTTCCGAATTCGCGTTTTTTCGCGTCCATTCGCGGTTTCTACCCGCCTATCGTGATCGAAATTCCGCCGCAATCGGCTGCCGCGCCGCCCACAAAATGCCACGCTTCTGAATCTCCTGCGCCTCCGGCACGTCAAAGTCCGCATTGACGTGGCCCAGCGACGAGTAAAATACGCGCCCTTTGTACCAGCGCCGTTTCCACACCACCGGCATCACGGTGCCCTTGATCCATGTGTACCCCTCGCGCCGCCCGCTGAACGTCGTCGTGGCCAGCACCTCGTTGCCTGGGTCCGTGTGCATGTAGTACTGCTCCGAACGCATCTTGAAATCCTTCAGGCCCTTGGTGATCGGGTCGTTCTTGACGGTGATGTTGACCGTGTACGGCATGATGTTGCCGGGATGCGCCACCCACTGCCCGCCGGTCATGAACTGGTACGCCGTGTCCATGCGAAACGCATCGCACATGCCGCCATGCCAGCCCGCCAGCCCCACGCCACTCGCAATCGCGTCGCGCAACCCCTTGCTCTGCTCGCCCGTGATCGTGCCCATCGTCCACACCGGCACGATCACCGTGTAGGCCTTCATGCGCGCCGCATCCAGATACGCATCCAGCGTGTCCGATATCGTCACCGCAAAGCCCTTGGATTCCAGCCACGGCGCGAACCGCTCCACGCATTGCTTGGGCTGATGCCCATCCCACCCACCCCACACAAGAAGTGCCGATTTCATCTGTCGCATCCCCCACGCAATTATTGCCCACCGCAACCCTACGGGAGGGGCGGCCGCCTGGCCGCCCTTTCCACATCCGCACAGACACCCTGCCCGCCGGAAAACCGCATACGGTAGGACACCCCCTTCACGAAAACAATGCGGAATTGATGGTCACGAAAAACACGAATATCGCCATTTCTTAATCCGAACTCGCCCCGAGTCTTCGACGGGGCGATGGCGTCGTGGTGCGCGTTTGGTTGCCCGGCCGTAGGCCGGGATGCGAATATGGAATGGCAGATTTGCCCCAAGCGGG
>CAMFEP010000133.1 GCA_945949405.1 Kiritimatiellales bacterium | reverse complement strand
GGGCGGGGTTGAGTATTGAAAATTGCAGATTGAAAATTGCCGATTGAGGACGGGGGTGCGGAAGACTGGAAGCGTGGAAGGGCGGATGATTGGGGCCGGATTCACCACGGAGGCACGGAGACACGGAGCGGGCTGATCCATGAAGTTTGATTTTGTAATTATTGCCAATGCGTGGGCGGCGGCGCGGGATAATCCGACCAGCAAGCACCAGATTGCGCGCGAGCTGGTGCGGGCGGGGCATCGGGTGCTGTGGGTCGAGGGCGCGGGGATGCGCCGGCCGAGCTTCGGCTCGGGGCAGGACCGCGGGCGGATGGTGCGCAAAGTGCGCGCGGCCTTGCGCGGGGCGGTGCGGGATGAGGAAGCCGGCTTGTGGGTGTTGGCGCCGCTGCTCGTGCCGCTGCCGGGGCTGGCATGGGTGCGAGTTTTCAATGGATGGCTGTTCCGGCAGGTGGCGTGGCACTGGGCACGGCGGCTGGGATTTCGCGAGCCGGTGCTGATTAATTATGTGCCGGTGCTGGCGGGGGCGATGAAGGGGTGGAAAGGCAAGATTGTTTATCACTGCGTCGACCGGTGGGATCAGTTCGATATGTACGACACGGCGATGATGCAGAAAATGGACCGGCAGTGCCGGGCGCATGCCGGCCTGGTGATTGCGTCGTCGGAGGAGCTGGCAGCGCACTGTCGTCAGGATCATCCCAACGTGCACCTGGTCGGCCACGGCGTGAACTTTGCGCACTTCGCGAAGGCGCTGGTGGTGCCGCCGGATGAGCGGCCTGTGGGGTTGCCGGAAGGGGTGATCGTGGGGTTCATCGGGCTGCTCTCGGAATGGGTGGATCAGGAATTGATTCTGGCGGTGGCGCGGGCGGTGCCGGAGGCGCATGTGGTGCTGATCGGCAAGGCGGATGTGGATGTCGCGCGGTTGCGCGGCGTGCCGAACCTGCATGTGCTCGGGCCGCGGCCGTTTGAAGATTTGCCGTTGTACGTCGCGCATTTCTCGGTGGGGATCATTCCTTTCGTGGTATCGGAACTGACGCGCGCGGTGAACCCGATCAAGCTGCGCGAGATGCTCGCGGCGGGTTGCCCGGTGGTGTCCACGGCGCTGCCCGAGGTGGCGCGCTACGCGGGGGTGCTGGAAGGCGTGCATGTGGCGCGGGATCCTGGCGACTTCGTGGCGCAGACGCGCCGTTGGGTGGGCGCGCCGCTGGTGGGCGAGGCGCGGTGGCGCTTGAGCGAGGCGATGCGCGGGGAGACGTGGGACGTGAAGACGCGGGAAATTGTGGGGCTGATTGAGGGAATGAGGGGCGAGGGTCGAGGGGGGAAGGGTGGCACACCGTGACGGAGCACCCCATGGGATTCTGGGGGTTGATTGCGGCGGACGTGCGGGCCAAGGCGGAGTGGCTGTACGGGGCCGGCGGCGCGAAGAATCTGCTCAAGGCGCTGGCGACGGATGGGACGTTTGCGATGGTGATGTATCGCCTGATGCAGGCGTCGCAACGGTTGCATCTGGCGCCGCTGGCGATGGTGTTCAATAAAATAAATGGCGTGTTGGGGCGCTGCATCATCGGGCGCGGGGCGAACTTTGGTCCGGGATTTGTGCTGATTCACAGTTACGGCGTGGTGATCAACAGCGCGGTGCGCGGCGGGCGCGGCGTAAAGCTGGAGCATTTGGTCACGATCGGCGCGGAACGGCAGGCGGCGCCGGTGCTGGGGGACAACGTGTTTGTCGGCGCGGGGGCGAAGATCATCGGTGCGGTGCGGATCGGGAGCGACACGAAGATCGGCGCGAACGCGGTGGTCAACCGGGATGTGCCGGATGGGGCGACGGCGGTGGGCATTCCGGCGCGGATCATCGAGCGCGGTGGCGGGGGGGAATGAGCGTGGTGCGCAAGGAAGAAAGTGGTGAGCAACCGGCGGGAGACCGCGTCCGGAGGCCGCGGCCCACCTCGGAGCCGGGGTCAACGACCCCGGCTACAGGGGAATGCATCCCGTCCTTCGTCCGGGCAGCCAAACGCACGCCACACTTGCCATCGGAGGGAGTTGCCAAGCCAAGGTGTCCGCAGTGATGAACGAAATCCCTGAAATCGTGATGGTGGTGTTGCTGGCGGTGATGGGGTATGCGTGGGTGGTGTTTCCGGTGGTGTTGGGGTGGGTGGCGGGGAAGCGGAAGAAGGAATCCGTGGCGGTGGGTGGGGTGGATGGCGCGGGGCTTTCGGTGGGGGTGGTGTTCTCGGCGTATAATGAGGAGGCGCACATTGCCGAGCGCATCCGGAATTTGCTGGAGGAGGCGCCCGTGGGGCGGGCGTATGAGATTCATGTGGGGGTGGATGCGTCGAGTGACGACACGGCGGGCGCCGCGCAGCGTGCTGCGGCGGGGCATTCCCATGTGCATGTGCATGCCTTTGGGCAACGGCGCGGCAAGGTGGCGGTGATCAAGGATCTCGTGGCGCGCTGTCAGGCGGAGTTGCTGGTGTTCACGGACGCCAATACGTTTTTTGAACGCGGCGCGATGCGGACGCTGCTCGCGCATTTTGGCGAGCCAGGTATTGGTGGCGTGTGCGGGCGGCTGGCGCTGGTCGCCAAACGGCCGACGGAGCGTGCGTTGCGGGTGGAGACGGATGCGGGCACGGACGAGGGATTTTACTGGCGCTGGGAAACCGCATTAAAAATTCGCGAAAGCGCGGTGGACTCATGCCTTGGCGCGAATGGTGCGATCTTTGCGATGCGCCGGGAATTGTTCTGGCGGGACATCCCGGACAACACGATGGTGGATGATTTCGTGATCGGGATGAAGGTGCGCGAGCAGGGGGCGCGGGTGCTGTACGAGCCGGGCGCGGTGGCGGTGGAGGAACTGCCGCATGTGCGCCATGAGTGGGGACGGCGCGTGCGCATCGGGGCGGGGGATTATCAGGCGCTGGTGTTTTGCCGCCGCTGCCTACTGCCGCGCCATGGCCGGTTCGCGTGGTGCTTCTGGTCGCACAAGGTGTTGCGCTGGTTCACGCCGCATGCCGCGCTGCTGCTGATTCCGTGCGCAGCGATGGCGCTGGTGGTGGGCTCGCCGTGGGGGCGCGTGCTGGGCGCGCTCTGTTTGGCGGGGCTGGCGGCGACCGGCGTGTTCGTGTTGTTGGGCGTCATGGTGCGTGATTCGACATCACGGTTGGCGCGCTTGCCGGCGCTTTGCCTGCATTTCGTGAGCATGCAGGCGGCGTTGTTCGCGGGATTTTTGCGATATGTGTCGGGTGATCTGACGGGGGCGTGGAAGAGGACTCCGCGTAGCGACATTTCCGATTGATGATTTCCGATTTCCGATTGCAAAGATGATGCGGGCGATGGACAGGTGGTTGCCGGGGTATCTGGCGGCGCGGGGGCGGCGGGCGCGGCACCACCCGGCGGGGTTGCGGCATTTATTTTTTTGCGTGGCGGATCATTTTGAACCGTTCGGGTATGGCGCTTCGGCGGCGCAGGCGATGGATGCGGTGCGGTACTGGGTGGAGACCTATCCGCAGCGCGTTGCGTCGTGGCGCGACGCGGACGGGCGGGCGCCGCGGCATACGTTTTTTTATCCGGCCGAGGAATACGATGCCGCCTGCCTCGACGGATTGGGGGCGTTGTGTCGCGCCGGTTTTGGGGAGGTGGAGGTGCATCTGCATCATCGCCACGACACGGCGGAGGGATTTGCGCGCAAGTTGGTGGAGTTTCGCGACCGGTTGCGCCAGACGCACGGCATGCTCGGAAGTGATGCGCAGGGCGCGGTGCGTTACGGGTTCGTGCACGGCAACTGGGCGCTCTGCAACTCGCGGCCGGATGGCGACTGGTGCGGCGTGAACGAAGAGCTGGCGGTGCTGCGGCGCACCGGGTGCTACGCGGATTTTACGTTTCCGTCGGCGCCGTCGCCGACGCAGCCGCGCACGGTGAATGCGCTGTATTACGCGCGCGATCGGCGGGGCTTTGCACGCGGGCACGACCGTGGGCGGATGGCGACGGCGGGGAAGCGAATGGCGGAGGATGACGCGCTCTTGTTGATTCAGGGGCCGCTGGCGTTGAACTGGGGGCGCCGCAAGTGGGGATTGTTGCCGCGCCTCGAAAACGCGGAGCTGTCCGGGGCCAATCCGCCGACGGCGCAGCGCATTGACCTTTGGGTGGCGCAGGACATACAGGTGCAGGGTCGTTCCGACTGGGTGTTCGTCAAGGTGCACACGCATGGATGCGTGGCGGTCAATACGCGCGTGATGCTGGGCGAAGCGATGGTGGAGGCGCACCGCCATTTGCAGGCGCGGTACAACGACGGGCGCGCGTGGCGCTTGCATTACGTCAGCGCGCGGGAGATGGCGAACCTGGTGGTGGCGGCCGAGGATGGCGTCGCCGGTGATCCGGGGGCGTTGCGGGATTACGCGGTGCGGCGGCCGCCGCTTTGCGATTGACGTTCGTCGCGCAGGGGCGGAAACTTCCATTTTGGTCGCATCACATGCCGCCGTGATGCCGGGCGGCAGGGAGCGCGGGGCGATGAGCTATTTCAATCTTTTGGGACTCGAGAAAGAACCATTCTCGACCAGTCCCGATCCCTCTTTCTTCTTCCTTTCCAAGGAACACAAGGCGGCGCTATGCCGACTGCAAATTGCCATTACGCTCAAGCGCGGGCTTTGCGTGATCATGGGCGACGTCGGCACGGGAAAAACCACCTTGAGTCGCAAGCTGGCGACGGTGCTCAAGGACGAGCCGGACGTGCTGTTCCATATGATTTTGAATCCGTACTTCGAAACGGCGAAGCAATTTCTAGCGCGGGTGGCGACGCTATTCCATCTCAAGGTGCGTTCGCGGGCGACGGCGCTGGATTACATCGAGGCGATCGAGCGGTATTTGTTCCACCAGGGGGTGGAGGAAGGCAAGACGGTGGTGTTGCTGGTGGATGAGGCGCAGATCCTGCCGGACTTCGTACTCGAAACGTTGCGCATCCTGCTGAATTACGAAACCAACGAATACAAGATGCTGCAACTGGTGTTGGTGGGGCAGATGGAGTTGTTGCCGCGCATCAGCCGCATGGAAAATTTCTGGGACCGCATCGCGATGAAGTATGTGCTCAACCCGCTGGGCGTCGAGGAGGTCCGGGAGATGCTTGATTTCCGCCTGCGGCAGGCGGGCTATACGGGGGGCGCCTCGCTCTTTACGGAAGATGCCGTGCGGCGCATCTGGGAGCACACGCAAGGCTATCCGCGCAAGCTCGCGCAGTTGTGCCACCAGTCGCTGGAGGGGTTGGTGATGTATGACCGCGTGATCGTGGACGAGGCGCTGGTCGACAAACTAATCGCCCGGGAGATTAAGCCGGTGGATGTGGCGCCGGTGACGACGTTCGTTCCGCCGCCCACGGCAGTCGAGGCCTGATACCGGGTGTGCGTGGTTGCGCACCGGGGCCGGTGGTCATCGGTTTCGGAGTCCGGGTCCAGAGGCCCCGGACCACCGTTGTCGCACAAGTTCCAGTCTTGGGTGGTGTCGCGACTCTTTAGGAATGTCCTATTGTAACTCAATAGAAATGTCCTCATCAGAGGTCTCCAGCCGAAAAGCAAGGAGGCCAGATGGGACTGATCGCAATGAGCACATGGGAGCGACGTCGCATGACGTTGATGACGCGGGTG
>CAMFEP010000132.1 GCA_945949405.1 Kiritimatiellales bacterium | reverse complement strand
AGGAGCCGGGCCCCTGCGCCGCGCCCCCGCGGCTTCGGGACGGGTGCGAATCAGGAAAGGAAGACCGCGTCCGGAGGCCGCGGTCCACCTACAGGACCCGGGGTCAGCGACCCCGGCTACAAAAGAAGGCCTGCCATCGCATTCCATTGACCGCGTTAGCTCACGAGGCGGAGGTATTGGTTGAAGAGGAGGCTCTGGAGGAGGGCGTGGATGACGTACAAGGCGATGATAAAAATGAGCGGGGAAAGATCCACGACCCCGACGCGCAGGGGATAGCGGCGGATGGGGCCGAGGAGCATGTCGGACCAGTCGCGGCAGGCGACGCTGATGCCTTGTGAATTCGTCAAGAGGCCGATCCACGAGCCGATGATCAGAATCACGAGGCCGTTGACAATGGTATTGAGCACGCCGACGAGACCGCTGACGGAGGAGATCAGGCAGCGCCAGAGCATGGTGGTGGAGTAGGCTTCCGGGAGGGGGTGGGCGGGGATGGCGGGAAGCACATAGGGGGCTTGCGGGCTGGGGAATCCCAGCAGGTTGATGGCGAGGCAGAGGGCGATGCCGAAGGCCAGCAGGAAGGCGGGGCGCAGGGCATGAGGAATGGCGGGGAAGGGGCGGCAGGCGGCGTACAATGCGGCGTGAGTCTGGCTCATGCTGGTGGCGGCGCCGTCGCGCAAAAACAGCAGGGAGGCGGCCCAGAGTTTGAACACAAATAAAGCGAAGGAAAGCAGCGTGAAGGCAACGTAGGATCCGAAATGTCCCTGAAGCGTCTGGCGAACTTCGAATCCGAGATGCAGCTCCCAGTTTTCCAGAGGACGCATGGCGATGATGGCGCGCAGAAAGAACAGGAGCAGCATGGCGATGCCGGCGACGATGCGATCGGGGAGCATGAGGAAGGCCGGGCGCAGAAAGTGCAGCACACTGGATGTGAGGCGGCTGGCGGAGGCGAGGTAGGGATTAAAGAGGTTGTCGCGCTCATCGCGGGTCCAGATGCGGATCCAAAAGATCAGCAGCAGCAGATTGAAGCACGAATCCCATGTGGAAAAATCCATGCGGGGATGTTGGGGAGCGGGGCGGGAAAGGTCAATTTCAGATTTGGGGGGGCGGCGGGAGGGTTCAGGTTTCAGGTACCAGGGGGGAGCATACGAATTTCGTGTTGCTGTTGCGCAGGGCAGAGGGCGCCTACGGTGTAAACGCCTTGCAATTCGGGTGGGGCGGCGCTATGACTCGTGCATGCTTTTCCCTGATGAAAAAACGTATGTGGAACTCGCGCAACGATTTGACGTGATTCCGGTTTACCGGGAAATTCTGGCGGATCTGGAAACGCCGGTGACGGTGTTGGCGCGGTATGTTGACCGGGCCAATACCTTTCTCCTCGAAAGCATGGAGGGCGGGGAGAAGTGGGGGCGGTACTCGTTTGTCGGGGTGGATCCGGAGATTCTGTTCGAGGCGGATCATAGCGGCGGGCGCACGGGCAGTCTGGAAGCGTTGCGGGCGGTGTACCATGGCAAGCGCGTGGCGGACATTCCGGGGCTGCCGCGATTTTGCGGCGGTGTCGTGGGCTTCGCGGGTTACGAATCCATGTGCGAGTTCGAGCGGATGCCGCGGCCGAAGGAATCGCCGGATGGGATCGTGCCGCGCAGCCGTTTTCTCAAAGTCGACCAGTTGATCGTGTTCGACAACGTGCGCAACACGATGAAGCTGGTGGTGTGCACGCATCCGGCGCAGCACGCCTCGCCGGCGGAGGCGTACCGGGGTGCGGTGGCGCGGATCGAGGCGATGGTGCGAGAGTTGCAGACCCCGCACCGTCCGCAGGTGCTGGCCAAGATCGCGATGCCGGTGCAATTCAGCTCGAATCACACACCGGAGTCTTTCAAGGCCATGGTGACGCGCGCGAAGGAGTACATCTATGCGGGGGACGTCATCCAGGTCGTTTTGAGTCAGCGTTTCAGTGCGGCGTGCGGCGTTGCGCCCTTATCGGTGTATCGTGCCTTGCGGCTGCTCAATCCCTCGCCCTACACGTTCTTCCTCAAGTTTGATGATCAAACGCTGGTGGGGTCGTCGCCGGAAGTGATGGTGCGATTGACGGGCAACCGTGTGGAAGTGCGGCCGATCGCGGGGACCAGGCCGCGGGGCGCCACGGAGCAGGAGGATCGCGCGCTGGCGGACGAGCTGCTGGCGGACGAAAAAGAGCGGGCCGAGCATGTGATGTTGGTGGACTTGGGGCGCAACGACGTGGGGCGGGTGGCGGAGGCGGGCAGCGTGCAGGTGACGGAGTTCATGGTGATCGAGCGCTACAGCCATGTGATGCACATGGTGTCGCATGTGCAGGGCGTGTTGCGTCCGGAATTTGATGTGTACGATGTGTTGAAAGCGACGTTTCCGGCGGGGACGCTCACCGGGGCGCCGAAGATTCGCGCGATGGAAATTATCCACGAATTGGAGCCGGGCCCGCGGGGCGTGTATGGCGGCGCGGTGGGGTATATCAGTTACAATGGGAACATGGACCTGGCGATCACGATTCGCACGCTGGACATGACGCCCGGGAACGTGGCGATCCAGGCGGGGGCGGGGATCGTGTACGATTCGGATCCGGATCGCGAGTATCAGGAGACCTGCCACAAGGCGCGGGGCATGCTGAAAGCGGTGGAGATGGCGGCGGGGGGGCTGGAGATTTGGGAAGGGCGGGGGAAGATTTAATATTGTAGGTTGAAAATTGAATATTGCGGACAGGGCGGGAGAGCGTTCGGTTGATGCCGAGTCCAAAATTGTCAATTTTCAATCTGCAATCTACAATACGCTTATCATGATCGTGCTTATCGACAACTACGATTCGTTTACCTACAACCTGGTGCAGGCGATGGCGGGGCAGGGGGCGGAGCTGGAGGTCTTTCGGAATGACGCGATCACGGTGGACGCGGTCATGGCGCTGAAGCCTGACGGGATCGTGATTTCCCCGGGGCCTTGCACGCCGAAGGAGGCGGGGATTTCGGTGGCGTTGATTGGGCGCGCCTCGGGTACGCTGCCGCTGCTGGGTGTGTGTTTGGGGCATCAGAGCATTGGGGTGGCGTTTGGCGCGACGGTATCGAATGCGCGGCGGATCATGCATGGCAAGGTGTCGCAGGTGGAGCATGGCGACGAGGGCCTGTACCGCGGGTTGAAGAATCCGTTTCCGGCGGGGCGGTATCATTCGCTGGCGGTGATGCGGGATACATTGCCAGCCGAATTGATTGCGGACGCCACGAGCGAGGACGGGGAGATCATGGGCATGCACCATCGCGATCATCAGACCTATGGTGTGCAGTTTCATCCGGAGTCGGTGCTGACGCCTGGCGGGAAGCGGTTGCTGCGGAATTTTCTGGACGTGGTGGCGGTGCGGACAAAGACGTGATGTCGCGGGGGCGGATTTGGAACCGCAGATTAACGCGGATGATTCGTCGACCGCGTCCGGAGGCCGCGGTCCACCTTGGGCAAGGAACGAACCTGCATGAAAGAATTTCTGGAAAAGATCATCGCGCGGAAGGATTTGACGCAAGCGGAGACGGCGCGGGCGTTCGACAAAATCATGTCGGGCGAAGCGACGCCGGCGCAGATCGGGGCATTCATCGCCACCTTGCGGATGAAGGGCGAGACCGTGGATGAGATCGCGGGAGGCGCGGCATCGATGCGGCGCCATGCGGTGTTCATCGACTGCGGCGGGCGGCAGGTGGTCGACACCTGCGGGACGGGCGGGGATGGTCAGGGCACCTTCAATATTTCGACCACGGCGGCATTCATCACGGCGGGGGCGGGCGTTCCGGTGGCCAAGCACGGCAACCGTGCGATCACGAGCCAATGCGGATCGGCGGACGTGCTGGGCGCGCTGGGGGTGAATCTGGACGCCACCCCGGACGTGGTGGAGACGTGCGTGCAAGAGGCGGGGATTGGATTTCTATTCGCACCCAAGCTGCATCCGGCGATGAAGCATGCCATGGGGCCGCGCAAGGAACTGGGTGTGCGCACGATTTTCAACATGCTCGGGCCCTTGAGCAATCCGGCGGGAGCCAAGGGGCAGATCATCGGCGTGTTCGCACCGGAGTTGACGGAAACATTTGCCAACGTGCTGCGAGTATTGGGGACGCGGCGGGCATTCGTGGTGCATGGGCATGATGGCATGGACGAGATCACGGTGACGGATCGGACACGCGTGAGCGAACTGGCGGACGGGCGGGTGCGGACGTACGATTTCGATCCGCTGGAATTTATAGAGGACTACGCGTCGCCGGGGGATCTGGCGGGAGGCGATGCGGCGGCGAACGCGGAAATTTTGCGGCGGGTACTGGATGGTGCGCCGGGGCCGCAGCGTCAGATTGCGTGTCTGAATGCGGCGGCGGCGATTGTGGCGGGAGAGAAAGTGAAGACGATTGGCGAGGGGTGGCAGGCGGCGCAGGCGTCGATTGACAGCGGCCGCGCGCGGGCTGCGCTGGATGCGTTGGTGCGGGTGTCGGCGGTTGGGTAGGCAGGATTCGGAAAACCACGAAGACACGAAGAGCACGAAGCGGAGCACCAAGAGAAGACATGGACGTGTTGGCCAAGATTATGGGGGAGCGGTTGGGGGATGTGGCGGAGGCGCGGCGGCGCACACCGCCGGAGGCGTTACGGAAGCTCGCGGCGAGGCGGCAGCATCACAGTCTTCGGGCGCGGCTTGAGGTGCGCGGCCGGACGCACATTATTGCTGAAATGAAAAAGGCCAGTCCCTCCGCGGGGCTGCTGTGTGCGGATTATCAACCGGTGGAGATTGGGCGGGCCTATGCGGCGCAGGGCGCGGCGGGGCTTTCGATCCTGACGGAGCCCCGGCACTTTCTGGGGAGCGCCGAGCATCTGATGGCCGTGCGCGCCACGGTGGGCCTGCCCATCTTGCGCAAAGATTTTTTGGCGGATCCCTACCAGGTGCTCGAAGCGGCGGCGTGGGGGGCGGATGTGGTGCTGCTGATCGTGGCGGCGCTGACCGAGCCACAGTTGGTGGAATTGCATCGCGCGGCGCTGGCGCTGGGGCTTGAGGTGCTGGCCGAGGCGCACACGGAGGAGGAAGTCGAACGGGCGTTGCAATTGAACGGGGTGATCATCGGCATCAACAGCCGGAACCTCAAGACGCTCAAGACCGATCTGGAGATTGCGCGGCGGCTGGCGAGGTGCATTCCGGTGGAGCGGTTGGCGGTTGCCGAGAGTGGCATTTCGCGGCGCGAGGAAATTGTGGATTTGGAAGGGCGTGGGTTTCGTGGGTTTTTGATCGGGGAGGCGTTGCTGGCGAGTGGGGCGCCGGGGGGAAAACTAAGGGAATTGATGATTGCCGATTGATGATTGAAGATTGAGGGGCGGAAAAGTGGCCCGCGCGCGGAGCGCACGGGCCACCATAAGAACGGGGGAGGAACGGCTCGGCGCAGCCTCGCCCTCCAGGGTCGGGCCCTACGTCAGGCCTACAATCATTCCACTTCGATGACGAGTTTGGGGGCGGGGCCTTCGCCGTTGGTGGCCCAGAAACGCATGTAGGTGCCGGCGTTGGGGGCGACGATGGCCCAGCCGTAGTTGGGCAGGGAACTGGCGTACCACAGCTTCACGATTTCGGTGACATTGAATTCCGCCGGCATGCTCTCGGCGATCGTGGTGATAT
>CAMFEP010000131.1 GCA_945949405.1 Kiritimatiellales bacterium | reverse complement strand
ACGGGTGCGGCCTTCGGTGGCGTGGGCGCTGGCGCCGCGGGCTTGGCCGCGGCAGGAGCCGGCGCGGGGGCGACCGCCGGTTTGGCGCCGCCATGTTGTGCGATCAATTTTTGCGCCACGGCTTCATCGACGGAACTCGAGTGGCTCTTTGCCTCGACGCCCATCGCATGCAGTTCGGCGATGCATTCCTTGCTGCCGACACCCAGTTGTTTGGCAAGTTCGTTGACTCTCATGATTCAACAGCCGGCGGGATTTCCGCTTGTGCGGCGGCGGCCGCCTCATAGATTGCCTGCGCAGTGGCGTGATCGAATCCGGTGGTTTCCTCGAGATCGGTGACCTCGGCGGCGAGGATGCCTTCCACCGTCAGGAATCCGCCCTTGACCAGGGCTTCTGCCTGATCGCGGGCAATTCCCTTGACGGTCGCGAGACTTTCCACGGCCTTGGCGACCTTCTCTTCAAAGGTTGTTTCGCGCTCGTCCTTCTGGATGTCCACCTTCATGCCCAACAGCTTGGAGGTGAGGCGCACGTTCTGGCCGCGCTTGCCGATGGCGAGGGAAAGTTGTTCCGAGTCAGCCACGACGTGAATCAGGTTTGGCACATTGGGGTCGATTTCGACCTTGGTCAATTTGGCGGGCGAGAGCGCATTCGTGACGTAGGTTTTGGGATCATCGCTCCAGCGGATGATGTCGATTTTCTCGCCGGAGAGCTCGCGCACGATGTTCTTCACGCGCATGCCGCGCATGCCCACGCAGGCGCCGACCGGATCAACCTTATCGTCCTTGGAGACGACGGCGATCTTGGTGCGATAGCCGGGTTCGCGGGCGATGCCCTTGATCGTGACGATGCCGTCGGCGATTTCGGAGACTTCCAGTTCAAAGAGTTTGATCACGAAATTCGGGTGGCTGCGCGAGAGGATCACGCCGGGGCCGATGGCATTGACCTGCACGTCCATGACGAAGGCGCGGATGCGGTCGCCCACCTGGTATTCCTCGGTGGGGACGCGCTCCTTGGTGGGCAGGATGGCTTCCGCGCGCCCGAGATCCACGATGATGTCGCTGCGGTTGAACGAACGCACGGAGCCGCTGACGATGTCGCCCACGCGATCCTTGTACTCCTCGAAGACGATATCGCGCTCGGCCTGGCGGATTTTCTGCAAAATGGCCTGTTTGGCGGTCTGGGCGGCGATCCGACCCAGGTTCTGGGGGGTGGATTCCAATTCGATCATGTCCCCGACCTTGGCGGTGGGGTGGGTGCGCTTGGCGTCCTCCAAGCGGATCTGGCCTTCTTCGGCCTTGCGGACATTCACGACCTCAACGGTCTTGAAGGCCTTGATATCGCAGGTCTGGCGGTCGATGTGGATGCGCAAATCCTGACTGTCGCCGTAGTTTTTCCGTGCGGCGGACTGGAGCGCGAATTCGACGGCTTCGAGGAGGACTTCGCGGTTAATCCCGCGGTCCTTCTCCATATAGTTAAGAATGGTCAACAATTCCGTATTCATGTCAGCACATCCCGGGGCCCAAAACCGCGCCCCCTGCAGAAAAACAAAAGAGTGGGACGGCCCACTCTGTAGCAGAAACCTAAATTTTCCAGAGCAAGGTTCACTAAAGCAAAAGTGGGGCATGCGGGTCAAGCCCAAGTCCGCAACATTTTCGTATCTTGGGTAGCGCTTGAATGGGGGAGTAGGGGATGTTAATGAATAAGGAATGGCGGATTTTGGTGGAATTCAGGAGCAATTACGAGAAACCGGAGTGTACACAAGCATGCCGGGGGGCTTGCCGTGGCCGGATCGCTGGTTGGGGCGCTCTGATACCTGGTTTTACGCCAATCTCTTCGCAATTGTGATTCGCGCCAACCGGATTGCCAGAGCCGGGAACTACGACAATCGCCGTTGGGCGGGTAGTTCATTCGACACGATACGGCTCGTGGAGCGGTGCGGGGGGCAGGTGACGATTGCGGGGGCGCTGGCGCTGGCGGAGGCGAAGGGGCCGGCGGTGATCGTGGCCAACCACATGAGCATGGCCGAAACCTTCATTCTACCGGGGCTGGTGCTGGCCTTTCGGGGGGTCAGTTTCGTCGTTAAAGAGAGCCTGCTGCACTATCCGGCCTTTGGCGCGGTGCTGCGCGCCTGCAACCCGATCAGCGTCACGCGCGAAAACCCTCGCGAGGATTTGAAGGCGGTGTTCACGCAGGGCCAGGCGGCGCTGGAGGCGGGGCGCAGCGTGGTGGTTTTTCCGCAGGCGACGCGGGCGCCGTATTTTGCGCCGGCGCTATTCAATACGCTTGGGGTGAAACTGGCGGCGCGCGCGGGCGTGCCGGTGGTGCCGCTGGCGCTCAAGACGGATTTTCAGGGGACGGGGCGGATCATCAAGGATTTTGGACCCATCGACCGGCGGCAGGCGATGCACTACCACTTCGGCGCGCCGATTGATCCGCGCGGCCGGGAGAAGGAGACGCATGCGCAAGTCGTGGCGTTCATTCGTGAGCGCATGACGGCGTGGGGGGGGGAAGTGCGGAATTTATGATTTATGATTTCAGATTGATGATTTGCGGAGGGGGGGGGGAAGAGAGGCTATGGCAGGCGCACGCCGATGCGGTAGAGGCTTGCATCGCCGGCGTTTGTATCGACCAGCCATTGTCCCGCGCCGGTTCCCCAGGCATTCGATTGCAGCACGCCCCACGAGTTCTCCGCGAGATCCGCCTTGTATTCCAACGTGTACACCCGCGCGGTGGAGGCATCGAACTGAACGCCGACGGTCGGTGACGAGGACAGGTCATTGATACTGAAAAACGACGTGGCGTTGGTCGGGTCCGAGTCGGCGATGTATTCGGCGAGGTCGCTGGCGGGATCGCTATCGGCGTTACCCGCGGGCGCGTTGGAATTGGCGGGATTGAAGCCGTAGCGCGCTTCCCACCAGTCGGGCATCACGTCGCCATCCGTGTCGAGGAAGGGTGGGACTTGCTGGAGCTCGTAAGCGCCCATATCCACGATGCCGGCGACGATGCGCGGATTGCTGTCGAGGTCGGTGGGTGAGGCCACGACCGCGTTGTTTCCGCGATTGATGCAGGGGGAGTTGGTGGTCAGGTGGGAATCGCCGCTGGCGATGCTTGCGAACATCGGATTGTTTGTCAGATTACCTGGGCCCGGCGGCAGCGGGACCGAGCAGGTAAACCCCGCACTCCCGCCGGAAATATTTGCACCCGACGGTGCCTGGTTGAAATACACGATACAGTTGGTCAGTGTACCGTTCGCCGTGCCGCCGCCAGCATAATTCACAGAATTGTAATTCAGGGTACAGCCCGTCAGTATGCTGTCATAGGTGCCGCCACCTTCGAAGGCCGTATTCCCGGCTACAAGACAGTGGTTCAGGACGCCGTTAAACGCGCCACCGCCTTGCCAACTCGCGGAATTCCCCCCGATGATGCAACCAACAATCGAGGCGTCCTGGCCGGCGCATGACACGCCACCACCGCAGCCATCATTGGCGCCAAAGTAGTCCCATGTGGCACCATTGATCAGTGTGAATCCCGAGAGCATGGCCCCATCGGCGAGGTATGCGCAGCGTACTGCGGTAAAGCCAATCGGTCCCTGTCCGCGGATGGTGGTGACAGACGGGCCATTCACGCTGCGAACAGTCAGCGGTTTGTAAATCGCAATTCGGTTCGACGAAAGCCCGCCAATTGGATGCCCGATGACGCCACCGGTGTTGTACACGCCGTTGCTGACCAAGATCAGCGCGCCGGGGATTGCCACCGCAATTGCATCCTGGATGTTGGTCGCCGCGGTTTCCCAGTCCGTGAATGGGGCCGCCGGAGTTGCGTTGCTGATCGCGACGTAGTGCGTGGAGGCGGACCCTTCGACGAGCACAATGGTTGAAGTGCTGACGCCTTCTGGATGGGATTCGTTATAGGCCGTCAACATCACGGTATATTCCCCAGGAGCGGACCATGCGTGATGGGTGATCGGCTGATTATTGGTGATGATCGAATCGCCAAAGTCCCAGTCGCTGGTGGTGACGCGGCCCTCGATTTCAGCGGCGAGGCGTACGACAATGCCAGTGACCACGTGGTTGAAATCCACCCTGACCGCCACCTGAAGATCACCGGTCACCGCGCCGGAATTCACCTCATCGCAACCAATCGAACGGGGGATGTTCCAGAGTTCGCCGTTGATGTCTGTCTCCACGTTCGTGTTTATATTCCCCGCGCCAACGCAAGGCGAGTTACTGCTGATGGAGGACAGACTGACCAGGCGCGGGTCCGCTTCGATGTTTCCGGGGCCCGTTGGCAAGGGAGTCGTGCAACAATACGAAAAGTAACCCCCAGACCAATTTGGAAATTGCGAGGCGGAGTTGTGGTAAAGGATGCAGTTGTCCATGACCGCGGCCTGAACGCCACCGGCGTACGAAGCCTTGTTGTATACAATCGTACAATTCACCAAGTGCCCGGTGGCGGAACCGCCCGCGGAAAGAGCCGCATTTTCGCTGATCAGACAGGACGTCATGATGCTGCTAATCGCGCCGCCACCTGTGCCGCGGGCAATGTTTCTTCGCACGGTGCAAGCGCGAAGCACACATTCAAAAACGCCACCACCTCCGCCCGCGATGTTGCCGGTTATCACGCAATTTTCCAAAGTGCTGTAGGATGCCCCGCCGCCAATACCGAGGGTCGAATTTTCAGCCACAATACAATCAATCAAAATCCCCCCACTAGCGCCGCCGCCACCATTACGCGCGGAATTTCCTCTCAAAATGCAATTGCGAACAACAGCGTTTTCACCGAAGCAATACACGCCACCCCCTGCCCCACCAAAAGAACCGCCGGAATTGGCCAATGTGCTGCCATTGGTCAGGGTGAAGCCTTCAAGGGTCGCCCCATTCGCCAAATAAACGCAACGCACGGCGGCGCTGCCCATGGGGCTGTTGCCGCGAATCACCGTTACTTCCGGGCCGTTCAGGCTGCGGACGGTCAGGGGATAGTAAATCACCACGCGGTTGGTTAGTGCGCTGAAAAAGGTCATACCGCCCGTGTCGTAAACGCCGTCACCCACGACAATCTCATCGCCAATGTCGGCGGCGTCGATGGCGGGTTGGATAGTGGCGGCGGCGGTGGACCAGTTGGTGTAGGGGGCGAGGGCGTCGGGGTTGCCGTCGGCGACGTAGTAGGTGAGGGCAGTAGAGGGGCGAGGGGCAAGTACCAGGGCGATCACCACCAGCGTGTAAAATTTACAAGTCTTCATGTGCGCCGTTTGCGTCGCAAATTGTACACCCCCAGGGGGTGGGAATGCGAGGGTTTGCGGGCGCGGGGGGGGGAGTGTCCCGATTGCATTTGCCCGTACAGGCTCCGCTTGCTTGTGTCAACAGGTCCGCGCGAGCGCGGCCCCTACATGATTTGGAAATTGGGACGCTGCCCGCGCGGTCACTCAGGGTTCGATGCATCAATGTCGAAGGACATGGTTTCGGTCGAGCGTTTGGGCGGGGCGAAGTCAACGCGGGCTTTGCGTTCCTTTTTGCCGGGGTCTGCCATGTAGGCGGCGCGCCGTTCCTGGATGGTTGGCGGGTACTTTATGCCAACAAGTTTCACGGGCAGGTCATACTGGTTTATTGAGTGGTTTTCAAATCGTGACTCATTTCACGGCCCAAGCATAAAGTACGAACGCGGCTCGGCGCAGCCTCGCCCTCCA
>CAMFEP010000130.1 GCA_945949405.1 Kiritimatiellales bacterium | reverse complement strand
AATCGGAAGTTCCCCCACCACCTTCCTCACCACCTCCATCAGATCCGTGGAACACACATGCCCCATCGCGCGCAGCCTGTCCACCGCCAGACGCGGATTGGGCGGCCGCGCCGCACGCCGCGGCACCACCGTCATCGACGGCGTAAGATGCGCGTGGCTTTCCCCCAGCAACCGCGCCACGTCGCACATGGATTCATACCGCGTCGCCGCGCGCGGCCCGGCCACATGCATGGTCCCACGCGCCCCGCGCGTGATCAGAAACGCCAGCGCCTCCGCCACATCCTCGATCCACGTGGGAACCCGCACCTGCACATGGTCCTGCACCAGTGGCGTCTTGTCGCGCACCGTCGCCACGAGCTGCCCGATGTAGCCGGACTGCGCCAGCGTCGGGCCCGCCCCCACCAGCACCGGGACCCGCACCACGAGCCCACCGCCATGCGCCAGCACCAGATCCTCCGCCTCCACCTTCATGCACCCATAGGTATTCACCGGCACGCGCCGCGCATCCTCCCGGTACGGCGGCTGCAGCCCATTAAACACGTAGTCGGAGCTGATGAAGATCAGCCTGGCCTTTGCGGGCAGCGCCTCCGCCATGATGCGGGCCGGCGCCACATTCAACCGCTCCGCCTCCGCCGGATGCTCCTCGCAATAATCCGGCTCACGATACGCCGCCGTATGCACCACCACATCCGGGCCCGCCTCGCGCAACAGGCGGCGCAAGGCCCCCTCCTCCCGCAGGTCGCACGCCGTCAATCCCGGCGCGCCGTGGCGATGACACTGGCCCACCACCCGGTGCTCCTTCGCCAGCCGCCGCAACACCGCCTGCCCCAAAAATCCGCTCGCCCCCGTCACCAGAATCTTCATCTTTTTATTCGCCACAAAGCCACCCCTTCGTGGTCTTCGTGTCCTTCGTGGTAAAAATCCGCGCCCGCGCCCCGCCCTACTCCTCATCCGTCTGATACGACGGACTGCTCGCTGCCTTCAGGTCCTTCACCAAATCCGTCGGCGGCACCAGCTCCGGCTTGCCGCCCGGCCAGGTGAACACGTCCACGCGCTTCGTGTGGCCATCCGGTCGGCGCACCACCAGCCTCGGCGTCTTCTCGACGTGATATTCCTTCACCAGCTCCCGCGTGCGGCTGTCGTTCTGCGCGGCATCGATCTGCACCTTCACATACTTGCGCATTTGCTTGAGTACGTGCGCCTCGTTCATGCCCTTCTTTTCAAACCAGTGCAGCAACCCCTTTTCATCGTTCGTATTTTCCCGGTAAAAAAGCACGAGCATGTCCAGCCCGCTTTCCGTCTGAAGTTCCAGCGCCTTCTCATAGCCGCTCGGTCCCGATCCGCGCAGCCAGCCCGCCGGCACCTTGGCGCGGCTTTTACCATCCGGCGCGTTGGTCGACGCCACGGCTTCCCCGGCTGCCGCCTCGGCCTCCGCGTCCGAAACCCGCTTGCCCGCCTTGATGTCCGCCAGACTGCGCGTATCCGCCGCCAGACCCGGCATCGCCACGGCGAACACCGCCACCGCAATCATCATCGTTCGCTTGCTTGCCTGCATCTCCATCCTCCTGTTTCCATCGGGATCAATCGCCCGCGCCCCGCGCCTGCAGCCTTATACGCCCCCCCCCAAGCCACGTCGATTCAGAATCCCGCCCCGATTCTTTTGAATATATCGCCCGCCGCCATCGTCATAGGGGTATGCGCAAGCTCTCCATGCGGTATGTGGCAGTCCGTCGTGGAGGCGGGCTTCCATGCCCGCCCAGCTGATGTTGCGCTTGAACTCGGACCCTTGATCGCGTTAACTAACGGCGTTGTGATATTTTCCAAATCTTCACGAGGAGATTCAATGACAACCAGACAGCTATGGATGGCCACCGCGCTGGCGCTAATGATCGCCGGTGCCTCGGGGTCCGCAACCGCCGCCGATATGAGCGTGCAGATCCGCAACGCCCAGTTGCGCGCCACACCCTCCTACCTGGGCAAGATCACGGGCAGCGCCCCCTATGCCCAGCGCGTGGAAGTGCTCCAAACGCAGGGCGACTGGCTTGAAGTGCGCAGCGCCGCCGCCACCGGCTGGCTCCACAAGTCCGCCCTGACCACCAAGAAAATCGTGATCAAGGCCGGCGCTTCCGACGTCGGCGCCACGGCCTCGGGCGAGGAACTCGCGCTCGCCGGCAAGGGCTTCAACTCGGACATCGAAGCGGATTTCAAAAACAAAAATGCTGAAGTCAGTTTCGCCCCGATCGACCGCATGGAAAAAATCACCGTCTCGCCTTCCGAAGCCCGCGCGTTCCTCGACCAAGGCGGCGTCAAGCCCGTCGCCGGAGGTGCACGATGAACCGCTCTCGCAAACTCGCACCGCTTTTAAATACAGCGTCGTATGTCAGCTTGGGAGGGGCGAGTGACACGAGCCCGATCCTCACAGCGTTGCGGCGCTCCGCCCTCTCGTATACACAATGGACTTTGGCGCTGTGTATAGTCCTCACCGCCGCCCTCCTGCAAACCGGCTGCTCCACCGTGGCCCAGATCGGCCAGGCCGCCGGTGTGGTCACCCCCCAGCAGGCCGAGTCAATGGTCAAAACCGGCCAGTCCGTCGGTAAGGCTTTCGAAAAAATCACACCAGAACAGGAGTACTATGTGGGCCGCGCCGTGGGCGCCACGCTCTTGAGCACCCACAAGGTCTATGCCAATGACGCCGCAACCCGCTACGTCAACCTCGTGGGCCAGACCCTCGCCATGGCTTCCGATAAACCGGAAACCTTTGGCGGCTATCACTTCCTGATCTTCGAGGACGATGACGTCAATGCCTTCGCGGCGCCCGGCGGCTTGATCTTCCTCTCGCGCGGCATGCTGCGACTCTGCAAAAATGAGGATGACCTCGCGGCCGTCCTCGCCCACGAAGTCGCCCACGTCAACCTCGGCCACGCCATCGGCGCCATCAAAGGCAGCCGCTGGACCGCCGCCGCCACCGTGGTCGGCACCGAAGGCCTGAAGAACGTCGGCGGCGAGCAACTCGCCCAGGCCACGACGGCCTTCGAAGGCAGCATCTCGGACATCACCGGCACCCTCGTCAACAGCGGCTACGCCCGCGGCCAGGAACGCGACGCCGATACCCTCGCGGTCACAATCCTGAAGCGCGTCGGCTATAATCCCGCGGCCCTGGCACGCGTCCTCGGCAACATGGCGCACGACATCAAGCCCGGCGGCGCCGGCTTCGCCAAAACCCATCCGCCCCCCGATGCCCGCATCGCCGACCTTAATAAGCTGAATACCGCCGGCCAGGCCGGCACGCCCCCGCCCGCGCGCCAGCAGCGCTTCAATGCCGCCATGGCCGGCGTCTGAACGTGGAAATTCTCAATGCATCCCCGTAGCCGCGCGCCTGCGGCGCGTGGTCCGAACCGTTTAAAGTTGAGAGTTAAAAGTTGAAAGTTGAAAGTTTCCTCTAGCCTCACTCCGCCATGCGCCGAAAACTCCTCCAGGCCTGCACCCTCGGCCTCATCGCCGGCGCAATCGCCCTCGCCGCGTGGTACACGCAAGGCTTGCGCGGCCTCGAAGCAATCTTCTGGGACAAACGCGTTGGCCTTTTCGCCAAGCCGTCGACCTGTACGGATAAAATCAAGGTCATCCTGCTCGATCAGGCCAGCCTGGACTGGGGCGCCAGCGAGCAGGGCTGGTCGTGGCCCTGGCCCCGCCAGGTCTATGCCCCCATCGTCGATTTCTGCAAACGCGGCGGCGCCAAATCCATCGCCTTTGATGTGCTCTTCACCGAACCCAGCGTCTATGGCGTCGAGGACGATCAGCTCTTGGGTGCGGCCCTCGCCCGCCTCCCCTCCGTGGCCGCCGTTTTCCTGGGCAAACAGGCCGATCAGCAAAGCACCTGGCCCGGACCTGGCCCGTACGGCGACTGGCTCGATGGTAACCCGCATCTGAATAAATTTTCTGCACTCGCGGAACCCGGCGCCGCGTTCCCCGTTCCCGAAATCGCCACCAATGCCACCTGGCTCGCCAACGTCAAAGACGTTCCCGACCGCGATGCCATATTCCGTCGCGCCTCCCTGTTCCGCGTGTTTGACGGCGTTCCCATGCCTTCCCTCGGCCTTGCTGCCTATCTCGCCGCCGATCCCGCAGCCTGCTCCCTGCGCCGCGATGGCTGGTTCACCGTCGGCCCGCATCGCCTGCCCTTGGACTCGGAAGGACGCTGCATCCTGCGTTTTCGCGGCCCCACCGGCACCCACACCAGCCTGCGCGCCGCCGCCGTCATCCACTCCGAAACGCAACTTCAGGAAGGCAGCGCCCCCGAGATCGATCCCGCCACCTTGAAGGACTGCTATATCTTTGTCGGCTTCAGCGCCCCCGGCCTCAAGGACCTGCGCCCCACCCCCGTCGGGCGCGATTATCCCGGCGTCGAAATCCACGCCACCCTGCTCGACAATATCCTCGCTTCGGACCCACTCCGCGATGTGCCCGCTCTCCTCACCGCCATCGGCACCCTCCTGCTCGCCTGGCTCGCCGCCCTCGCCATCATCATGTCGCGCAACGCCCGCCAGAACGTCATCGTCTTCTTCGTCTTCACGCTCCTCGTCACCGGCCTCGGCCTCGCCACCTACGCCCTCGGCTGGTGGTGGCCCATGGCGCCTGCCGCCGTGGGCTGCGCCATCGCCCTCGTCGGCGGCGTCGTCTGGAACTACGCCACCGAAGGCCGTCAGAAACGCTTCATCAAATCTGCCTTCAACCAATACGTCGGCCCCACCGTCCTCGATGAACTCGTGGCGCACCCGGAAAAACTGTCGCTCGGTGGCGAAAAGCGCGAGCTGACGATGTTTTTCTCCGACCTCGAAAAATTCTCCAGCTTCTCGGAAAAATTGGATCCGCCCCGCCTGATCGAATTGCTGAACGTCTACCTCACCGAAATGGGCGCGATCCTGAAGGATGAAGGCGCCTATCTCGATAAGTTCGTGGGCGATGCCATCGTGGCCTTCTGGAACGCGCCGGTACTCCAGGCCGATCACGCCGTCCGCGCCGTGCGCGCCGCCTTGCGCTGCCAGCGCCGCTCCATCGAAAAACGCCCCGAATGGGAGCAACAGTTCGGCGCCGTCGTGCGCACGCGCATCGGCATCAACACCGGCGAGGTCGTCGTGGGCAACATGGGCTCCGCCGACAAGTTTAACTACACGATGCTGGGCGACGCCGCCAACGCCGCCTCGCGCCTCGAAGGCGCCAACAAGGGCTTTGGCACCTACACGATGGTGGCCGAAGCCACCTGGAAGCATGTCACCGGCGCCGTGCAGGGCCGCGAATTGGGCTCCATCACCGTCGTCGGCCGCAAGCAACCCGTGCGCGTCTACGAACCCCTCGCCCTTGCCGGCGAACCGCTCCCCGCCTGGGTCGCCGATTTCGAGGCCGGCCTCGCCGCCTGCCGCGCCCGCCAGTGGCAACCCGCGCTTGGCATTTTTGAGCGCCTCCCCGATGATCCCCCCTCCCGCATCTACGCCAAACGCTGCCACGACCTCCTCGCAGCCCGCCTCCCCGACTGGGACAGCACCTGGAACCTCACGGAAAAATAGGCGATGTATTTTTGTGCCACATTTTTTCAATCCGAAATCGCCCAAGTCCGCGAAGGGCGAGGCAATCGTGGTGCGCGTTTAGCTGCCCGACCGCAAGGGAGGGCTTGCCCGCCGAAGGCGGGATGCGATTATGGATTCCTTTCGTCTGTA
>CAMFEP010000129.1 GCA_945949405.1 Kiritimatiellales bacterium | reverse complement strand
ACCAACGCCGTGCTTGTGTTAAGTTTCATTCGTTCCAAAATCGTCATGGCCATGTAGGGGCGTCGCTTGCGACGCCCGTTCCGGGCACGTCATTCCTGCTTTCCTGCGTTCCTTAGCACCCATCCAACGCCCCAAAACCCCCGCCAAATTCCCTGTCACGCCGCCCCGCAAGTATGCATAATAGCCCCAATGCGACGCCATCTTTCTTTGCTCCTGACAACCCTCGCCCTGGCACTTCCCTCTCTCGCGCAGAATCCCGCGCAGGACACCACCCTCACACCCCCGCCCGCCCCCGCCCCCCCTGACACCCGACACCTGACACCTGAAACCGTCCCCCACCCCAAACCCGGCCTCGTCTACATCATCCCCGTCAAGGACATGATCGAACGCGGCCTGCTCTTTGCCTTCCGCCGCGGCCTGGAGGAAGCGGAGGCCAACCACGCCGACGCCGTGATCCTCGACATGGATACCCCCGGCGGCAAACTCGACGCCGCCGAACAAATGGTCCTTCTCCTGCTCAATGCCCCCATGCGCACCGTCACCTTCGTGAACCCCCGCGCCATCTCCGCCGGCGCCATCATCAGCTTCGCCACGGATGACATCTACATGACCTCCGTCGGCCTGATCGGCGACGCCATGCCCATTATGATGTCCCCGCTCCCCATGGGTGGCGCGCAGGCCGTCCCCGATGACCTCAAGGAAAAGGTCATGTCGCCCACCATCGCCCTGGTCCGCTCCGCCGCCCAGGCCAAGGGACACGATCCGGAACTCGGCGAAGCCATGATCCGCCCCGAGGCGGGTTTCAAAATCGGTGACCGCGTAATCTGCCCCGAAGGCCAGTTGCTCACCCTCACCGCCCAGGACGCCATTGAACCCCTGCGCGAGGGCGGCGCCCCGCTACTCGCGGCGGGAATCGTCCCCAACATGGACGAATTGCTCAAAACCATCGGCCACGCCAACAGCCGCGTCGTCACCGTCTCCATCACCACCGCCGAAAAAATCGCGCGCGTCATCGAAGGCTTCCCCATGTCCAGCATACTCCTCGCCCTCGGCCTCCTCGGGCTCTATGTTGAATTCAAAGTCCCAGGCCTAGGCTTCGCCGGCATCGCGGGGCTCCTCTCACTCGCCGTCTGGTTCTGGGGCCATCACATCGCCGGGCTCTCCAGCATCCTGGAGTTGACCCTCTTCTCGATCGGCGTCGCCCTCTTTCTCACCGAGATTTTCATCATTCCAGGCTTCGGCTACACCGGCATCGCGGGCGTCTTGCTCATGGTCACGGCAATGCTCATGTCCATGGTGCATCTCACGCCCACCCCACCGCCCGTTGACCTCCCCGCCATCACCTTCCCCATGGTGATGTGGCGCCAAAGCATCTTCAACCTGGGCTTCGCACTCGTACTCACCTGCGTCTGCGGCCTGCTCCTGGCCCGCTTCCTCCCAAAAACCAACGCATTCCAACATTTCCAACTGAACAGCGCCAACAGCAGCGCCGCGGGCTACGTCGCCGCCACCACCCCCGTGAACCTGGTCGGCCGCCGCGGCCTGGCCCTCACCCCTTTGCACCCCGCGGGAATCGGCAACTTCGATGGCGAACGCATCGATGTGGTCGCGCGCGGCACCTTCATCCCGCAAAACAGCCCGATTGTCGTTGCCGAGGCCCGCGGAAACCGTATCATTGTTGATCAAATTCAGAGCGCCTCGGAACAAGGCAACGCCGTCGGCACATAATCATGGCACAGGTTTTCTTCATCTGTTTGGTCGGCGGTTTTTTGCTCCTCACCGCGGAAGTCTTTCTTCCCGGCGGAATCCTGGGCGCCATCGGTGGCCTGCTCCTGCTGGCTTCCATCGTCACCGCCTTTGTCGCCTTCCCCGCCTACGGCCCCTATGTCGCCCTCGCCGTCCTGCTCCTCGGCGCCTTGGCCCTCTATTGGTGGCTCGCGATCTTCCCCAAAACTCGCCTCGGCAACCGCCTCATCCCCAAAACAGACCTCCGCGCCGCCAAGGCCGGCCAGACCGGGTTGGAATCGTTGCACGGGAAGGAAGGTCTGGCGGTGACCCCGCTCCGCCCCGCCGGCTTCGCCACCATTGAAGGCCGCCGCATTGATGTCGTCACCAATGGGGACATGATTTCCTCAGGAGACAAAATCCGCGTCGTAGACGTGGAAGGCAACCGCGTGGTCGTGGTACGATGCAAGGAATCGATTGTCGCGGGAAACGTAGGGGCTTCGCTTGCGAAGCCCTGATGCTTGAAATCTGCGCAGGAATTGAAACGCTGACGCTCGCGTAATATAAAGGAACATCCGCCATGGAAAAATTTGGTTACATACTGTTTGGCATCGCCGGAATCGTCATCCTGATCGTCTTCTTCGTCGTCGCCAATTTCTTCAAGCTCTGGATCCGCGCGCAAATGTCCGGCGCCAGCGTTTCCATGGGCGCCTTGATCGGAATGTGGCTGCGCAAGGTCAACGCCGAACAGATCGTTAATGCCCGCATCATGTTGGGCAAAGCTGGTTTGACTGTCTCCACCAACGAATTGGAGGCACACTACCTTGCGGGCGGCGACGTCCCCAATGTCGTCACCGCCCTCATCGCCGCGGACAAGGCCGGATTTGACCTGACCTTTCAACGCGCCGCCGCCATCAAACTGGCCGGCCGCGATGTCTATAACGCCGTCCAGACCAGCGTCACCCCGCGCGTGATCGACTGCCCGGACCCCACCAAAGGCGGCACGGGCTGGCTCGACGCCGTGGCCAAGGACGGCATCCGCCTCCTCGTCAAAGCCCGCGTCACCGTGCGCGTGAACCTGGAACGCCTCGTCGGCGGCGCCATGGAAGACACCATCATCGCCCGCGTGGGCCAGGGCATCGTCAGCGCCATCGGCTCCTCGCAGAGCTACAAGGACGTGCTCGAAAACCCGGACCAGATCAGCCGCAAGGTGCTCGACAGCGGCCTCGATGCCCAGACCGCCTTCGAAATCGTCTCGATCGATATCGCCGACATCAGCGTCGCCGGCTCGGAAAATGTCTCGAACGTCGGCGCCCAACTCGAAACCGAACGCGCCGAGGCCGACAAGAAACTGCGCCAGGCCGAAGCCGAAGGCCGCCGTGCCATGGCCGTCGCCCACGAGCAGGAAATGACCGCCCGCGTCCAGGAAATGCGCGCCAAACTGGTCGAGGCCCAGGCCGAGGTGCCCCGCGCCATCGCCCAAGCCTTCCGCGATGGCAACCTCGGCGTCATGGATTACTACCGCCTCCAGAATGTCGATGCCGACACCAAGATGCGCCGCGCCATTTCCGGCGATGAGGAGCAACAGGGCGGCGGCGGCTCGACAAGTAAGCACTGACGCGCCTGACCACGCATTGCATAATGTGCCACAAAACCGTTTGTAGTAACGCCGTAAGGCGCGAGTATTCGTGTGTATCCGATGAATATGACACGCATTGATCACGCGGCCATCGACAAAACCGTTTGTAGTAACGCCGTAAGGCGCGAGTCTTCGTGTGCATCCGATGAACATGACACGCATTGATCACGCCGGCATCGACAAAACCGTTTGTAGTAACGCCGTAAGGCGCGAGTATTCGTGTGCATCCGATGAACATGACACGCATTGATCACGCCGGCATCGACAAAACCGTTTGTAGTAACGCCGTAAGGCGTGAGTCTTCGTGTGTATCCGATGAACATGACACGCATTGATTACGCGGGTATCGACAAAACCGTTTGTAGTAACGCCGTAAGGCGTGAGTCTTCGTGTGCATCCGATGAACATAACACGCATTGATCACGCGGGCATCGACGCCGACATGCTCATCTGGCTGGTCGTGGTGGGGTTCACCCTGATTTCCCAATGGGCCCGCGCCGCAAAGCAAAAACCGCGCTCCGGCCAGCACCCACCCGTCGCGCGCACCCCGATGCCACCACGCCGTGCGGCACAGTCACCGCTGCCGAAGTCGGAAGTCCAACAGGAGCTGGAGAATTTCTTGCGCTCCCTCACCGGGGCGCCCCCCGTCATGGAATCGGCCCCTCCGCCGCCGCCACCCGTCGTGCGCCCACATATCAAGGAGGAACCCGCGCCACCACCCCGCGAGTTCATCCACAAGCGCGTCGTCGCGCAGTCCGCTCCGCCGCCCCTGCCCAAAGCCCCACCCATGCGCATCGAACGCAAACCGGTGCCGGTGGCACCCATTGATTCGGAGTTTGCGCCAGGCCCCAGCGGCTACCGCAAGTCACATCCCCTCGCCGCAACCGCCGTCGATCCCTATGCCACGGGAAATCTCACAACGGGCGAAGCACGGCTGCTCTCCCTGCGCAACCACCTCGGCACCGATTTGCTCGACCGCGCCGCCCTCGCCAAAGCCATCATCCTGCGCGAACTCCTCGATCCCCCCCTCGCCCTCCGCCAACCCCGACAGGCGGGCTTGTGAATAGCGAATAACGCACAAGGATCCTCGGAATGTCGAAGGAATCAAAACTTCGCCATTCGATATTCCTTGTTCGACACCCCCCATGCACCTCCAGCGCCCCCTCATCCTCGCCTCCGCCTCCCCCCGCCGCCGCCGCCTCCTCGAAAAACTGGACCTCGATTTCGACACCCAAATCCCCACCGTCATCGAAATTTCCATTCCCGACGATCCCCCAAAAACCGCCCAGGAAAACGCCCGCCTCAAATACACCTGGTGCCACTCCCGCGAACCTGGTGCCCTGATCATCGCCGCCGACACCGTGATCGACCTCGACGGCCGACTGATCGGCAAACCCCAATCCCGCGAAGAAGCCGCAAATTTCCTGCGCGCCTTTTCCGGCCGCGAACACAACGTCTTAACCGCGGTCGCCTTAACCCCGCACCGTGCTTGCTCTGGTGCGAGGCTCACCAATGCCGGTGATACACCCGCCATCACCCTCGTCATCTCCCGCGTCCGCTTCCGCCCGCTCTCGCCACGCGACATCGATGCCTACCTCGACGTCGTCCACCCCCTCGACAAGGCCGGGGCCTACGACATCGATGACCACGGCGCCATGATCATCGCCGGCTACGACGGCTCCTGGAGCAACATCACCGGCCTGCCCATGGAAATCATCACCCCTTGGCTCGCCCGCTGGTCCATTCCCGCCCCCACCCCATGAACCGCATTCTCCTCGAACCCAACGAGCTTTCCGCCGATGCCACGGTCACCCTCACTGACCGCCGCGCCGATCACATCAGGGATATCCTCAAACCCACCCCCGGCCAGCCCCTCCGCATCGGCATCCTCAACGGCCCCCTCGGCACCGGCATCGTGGAAGTCTGCTCTCCAAAGGAAGTGGTGCTGCGCTGCCAGCTCACCCCCACCCCCCCACATCCCACCACACACATCAGCCTCCTATTGGCCTTACCGCGCCCAAAAATACAAAAGCGCCTCTGGTCCCCCCTCGCCTCCCTGGGCGTCAAACACATCCTCCTCACCAACGCCGACAAGGTGGAGCGCAACTACTTCGACACCCACTGGCTCAACCCAACCCATTTTCGTCCGCTCCTCATCGAAGGCCTCGAACAAGCCGGCACCACCCACCTCCCCGAAGTCACCATCCACCGCCAATTAAAGCCCCTCATCGAAGACCACCTCGACCCCCTCTTCCCCTCCGCCCTCCAGCCCAGTCCCCAGCACCAAGCACCCAGCACTCCGCACTCCCTCCCCACCACCCTCCGCCTCCTAGCCCACCCCTCCTCTCCTAATCGTATTCGTAATCTTAATCCTAATCGTAATCCTAATCTCCCCCCGACACTC
>CAMFEP010000128.1 GCA_945949405.1 Kiritimatiellales bacterium | reverse complement strand
CCTCTCACCCCTTCGCCCGTCATCAAGTTGGGCCAGGTGCGGCATAGGCCCGTCGGCTTGATCGGTTCGTGCACGTCGAGCATGATCCGATGTGCCGCGCCGCAGCTTCAGCCGAGGAGAAGGCCGCTTGAAAGTTCAGGCCGCCGATTGGCCCCGCTAGATCGAGCAACTCGCCGACCACATAGAGACCAGGCCGGCGACGGACCTCGAACGTCCGCCGATCCACCTCGCCCAGCGCGAGACCGCCAGCAGTAACCTCTGCGTGATCCCAGCTGAGGACGCCTGAAATGGGGACACGCAAGCCCTTCAGGGCCTCCACTAATCGGATGCGGCGGGACCGGTCAAGTTGGTGCAACGCCGGGTTATCCTCGGCGATGCCTGCTTGATGCGCAGCCGCCGCAAGCAGGCGGGCAGGCGGACCATCCCCGATCGCCCGGATCAGCCGGCAACCACCTGGACGTCCCGCCGCCTCGACCAGACTCTTTTGCAAGTCCACGTCCGCACGGTGTGGTAGCAGATCGAGCGCAATCGTCCACGCACCGCCCCGTGCGACCATCGCCGAGAGATCCATTGCACCAGGTCCGGAGAGCCCGACATGGGTGAATAGGACCGGGCGTGCGCGTCGGGCAACGGTCTGCCCGGAGGCATCGAGGAGACGGGCCTCAGTGTCCTGTATGCTGACCCCGGACAGCGCGTGAACCCACGCGGCGCCGCTGCGAAGAGGAACCAGAGCCGGAACCGGTTCGACCACCGGCAAGTCGAGCGCTCGCAGCCAACCATAGCCATCTCCGGTGCAACCGGTGCGCGGATAGCTGGCACCGCCGGCACACAGGACCAGCTTCTCGCACGCGATGCGCTCCCCTGGCGTCGCGACCGTCCAGCCTTCGCCGCTGGGCTCCACCGCACGAACCTCGGTGTTACAGCGGAGTACGACCCCGGCACTGCGCGCAGCCCGCAGCAGGGCGTCGCGGACGTCGACGGCGCGGTCTGATGCGGGAAAAACTTTCTCCAGCGCCGGCTCTTCAACCGTTGGCACACCCAGCGCGTGAAACCGCTCCCGAACGGCGGCGGGTGGAAGCGCACGCAACGCGGGCTGCAGGAATCGCTCGGCGGGACCGAACAGTTTGGCTGCATCATCGGCGCCAAGCGTGGTGGTCAGGTTGCAGCGCGTTCCACCGCTGGCAAGAATCTTTGTCCCCGCGCGCGCCGTTTTCTCAAGCAGCAACACGCTCCGCCCGCGGCGGGCGAGGCGCTCCGCAACCCACAATCCAGCCGCTCCCGCACCAACAACAATGATTTCCAACTTACACCCAATTTGCGCACACAGGCAACGCCGGAACCACATCTGTGCCGAAGGCATGCTGACCCGTCAGTCCCCCGCCCATGCCCGCCAGCCCCGCGATCATCGCCGCATTGTCGGCGCAGAAAACAGGCTTGGCGAGCAGCAGACGGAGGCCGCGTCGGTGCGCCAGGTCTTGCAACTTAAGGCGCAGACGGCTGTTGAGCGAAACTCCACCGCCAACGCACAGCGTACTCATCGTCTCCATGGCCCGCTCGCAGCGGTCAATGACGGTGTCCACAATCGCTTCCTGATAGCTCGCGACGACGTCGGGCAGGCGCGGATCACCCGCCGCCAGCGGATTGTCCCGCAGATAATAAAGCAAGGCGGTCTTTACGCCGCTGTAGCTGAAGCACAATTCGGGTTGCAGCCCGGCGCCCACGTCGCGCGGACTCCGCACCCGCCCCCGTGGAAACATAATCGCCTTTGGATTACCCGTTCGCCCGATTTTATCCATCAGGGGCCCGCCCGGATACCCCAACCCCAGCAGATTCGCACCCTTGTCAAAAGCTTCGCCTGCCGCATCGTCGATGGTTTCACCCAGCAGCCGGTACTCGCCCAAGGCTGCACACTGCACGAGGCAGGTATGCCCCCCGGAAATCACAAGCGCCACAAAGGGACCAACCACGGCCGGTGTGGGCGCTTCCGGTGACATGAATGGCGAATAGATGTGTGCTTGCAGATGATTGATGGCGATTAGCGGCTTTTCCAGTCGCATCGCCAGACCCTTCGCGGTGGAAAGCCCCACCATCAGCGAACTTGCCAACCCCGGCCCATACGTCGCGGCCACGGCGTCAATCTGCGCCCAGCCCACACCCGCATCGTGCATAGCCCGGTCGATCACTCCCGGCAGCATTTCGCTGTGCTGTCGCGAAGCAATCTCCGGTACCACCCCCCCATAGGGACGATGCAGTTCCACCTGGCTAAGGATGATGCTGGAAAGCGTCTCACGACCGTCGCGGACCACCGCCGCCGCGGTTTCATCGCAAGAAGTCTCAATACCCAGCACGATCATGGGATTCCAAAGTGGACCTTGTCCACAACTCAATAGCAGCAACCACGGATTACACGGATTGCACGGATGGGGGATGGAGCGGCTTTAGCTGGCTTAACCATTCCATATCCGTGATATCCGTGCCATCCGTGGTCAAGCTTCTTGTTTTTGCCAAGGTCCCGCATTTTAAGGTACAAATTGTAGGGGCGTTGCTTGCGACGCCCGCAGACCGCTTCGACGCAGCCCCTCACTTGAAAATCTTCACCGCCTGCAAAATATCCACCGCGCGCTCAAGCTGCGTATCCACCGCATCAGCGTATTTCTTTTTTTCCTCATCCGGAAACACGCCGGGGCTCTCCAGATGCGCGCGATTCAGCAGGACCGCGCGCCATTCTTCAGTGGAAAAATCCACTTCAATATCCGGCTCGATACCCTTCCCATGAATCAGGTTGCCATTGGGCGTGTAGTAGTAGGCGATCGTCAGGCGCACCGCCATGTTGCTGCCCGCATTCATCGGTAGAACGCTCTGCACGGAGGCCTTGCCAAAACTGTGCGTGCCCACGATCACCGCCCGCCGGTGATCCTTCAGGGCTCCCGCCACGATTTCCGAAGCGCTGGCGCTGCCTTCGTTGATCAGAATCGCCATGGGGAATTCCGTCAGATGCACATCCCCTTCCGCGCGCGCAATCACTTCATCCTGCACATGCGGCCGCCCGCGCGTGGTGACAATCACCTCGCCCTTCTTGAGAAACTTTTGGGCCACATCCACCGCCGTCTTGAGTAGTCCGCCCGGATTGTTGCGCAGATCCAGCACCAGGGCGTTCATCTGCTCCTTCTGCAAAAAGTCCAGTTGCTCCTGGAGCATCTCCGCCGTCGGGCGGGCAAACTGTGTGATGCGCACATACCCCACCCCGTCCCGGATGATACGCGCGCCCTTGACGCTTGGGACCACGATGTCATCGCGCACGATCTCGACCGTCCGCGATTCCTCATCCTCCAGCCCCTGCACCGTGATCATCACCTTCGTGCCCTTTTCGCCGCGCAGGTGTGTGACGGCATCGCGCATGTTCATGCCACCCGTCGACTCGCCGTCGATCTCCAGGATGCGATCGCCGGACTGCAGTCCCGCGCGGAAAGCCGGCGTATCCTCAATCGGCGCAATCACGGTCAGCATGTTGTCCTTCACGCCGATGTTGATCCCGATCCCGCTGAACTTGCCCGCGGTATCCTCCTGCATCTCCTCATACTCTTCGGGTTCCAGGAATGAGCTGTGGGGATCGAGCGAGGCCAGCATGCCGTGAATTGCGCCGAGGGTAATTTCTTTGTAACTCTTCTCCTCGACATAAAATTTGCGGATGTCCAGCAACGCCTCGGCCAGCAGTTCGATCTGGGCATAGGCGGACGCATCGTCCAACTCGCGCGCGGTATCGACGTAATTCGTGTCCGCGCCGGTGTCCGCAGCGTCCGCCTGTTCCGCCACCGCCACCGCGTTGGATACGGCGGCCTCAACAGTCCCTACAGAGGCATTGGTCGTAGCGCTGGGATTCTGGGGGTTGGTGGAAACCATCAGCGGCGTACTCCTGCACCCACCCCCCAGCCCGAGCACAAAAACGGCACAAACACTCGCGGTGGCGATTCCGGCATGTATGCGTGAAGAGTTCATCGGTGGGCGGAAAACAATTGCGCGCCATATTTCCACTCCCATGATGGACTGTCCACTGTTTTCGGGTCCGTAACGCGCCCACGATTGACCAGTTACACATGATCAAAACCGCTGCGCAAGATTTGACGCCCTCCCACGAATGCGGTTGAATCCCCGCATGAACACCGAAATTTTGAAATCCACCTACCATGCCTGCAGGCTAGGCTACGGCTGCATGCGGATCGCCGGCGATCGCACGCAGGGCCGCGCCGCGGTTCTGGCCGCCTACGAAGCGGGATACCGCCTTTTCGATCACGCCGACATCTACGGCCGGGGCGCTTGCGAAAGTCTGTTCGGCGATATTCTGCGCGAAGTCTCCGGCATGCGCGAAGCGATTTTCCTGCAGAGCTAGGTCGGCATTCGGCCGCGCACAGACCAGAGCCCCGGGCAGTATGATTTTTCGCGTGAACATCTCACCGCCGCCGTCGACAGCTGCCTGCACCGCCTCGGCGTGGAACGCCTCGACAGCCTGCTGCTCCACCGCATCGATCTCCTCGCCGATCCCGATGACGTGTCGGCGGTTTTCGCGAATCTGCATGCGTCAGGCAAAGTCGCCGCTTTCGGTCTCTCCAATGCCTCACCCGCACAGGTTCGCATGCTGGCGGCGCGCGTCCGGGTGCCGCTCCTGATCAATCAGGTCGAGATCAACCTCGACCGCATTGATGCCCTGATCGATGGAACGCTGGACCAATGCCTGGAGCGACGCATCAGCCCACAAGCCTGGTGCCCCATTGGCGGCGTCGGCTACACTGCCTGGGGCCGTTTCGCCTCCCCGGCCCAATGGCGCCTAGTGGAGACCGAACTCGATCGTCAGGCGAAAAGGCACAGCACCGATCGCGTCGGCATCAACCTCGCCTGGCTCCTGCGCCATCCCGCCAAGATCGTCCCCCTGCTCGGCTCGACCAAACCCGAGCGAATCCGCGCTGCCCTCGCATCCACCACCATCCCCTACTCCCGCGACGACTGGTACAACCTCTATGAAGCCCGCCGTGGCCAAGCCATGCCGTGACCGGCCACAGACTACTTTGAAATTTCGTGCGGTCGGGATGTAGGGGCGCTTGTGCCAAGCGCCCATGAGGATTGAGGACTGGTGCCACTCAGCCCATCGGGGTCGGACCACGATAAATAATAGCGGTTACTCCCATCTGCCCCGCCTTCAGGGGCTTGATGGGGACATTTCTATCGAGTTAACAAGGGGACCTTTTCATAGAGTCAGGACAGGGGTTGGATCTGTGACGATTGGATCTGTGACAAATACTGCCAACGGTGCTGCCAAAACGATATAAGGTGGCTATGGACGAGATATTGCGGCCTGGAACGAGTACATTTGATACTGCAGATTGTCCACTCTGAGTAGTAAAGAGTCGCTCACGTCATACAGTTCCTGCAACGTCTTCATAGTAGGCCCCGATGCGGCAGACGGCTCGAGGTTGCCTTCAGCGAACAGCGGCCCGGGGCCAGTGTGCCCACGCTTCGTGGATCAACCGCAAACAAGTCGGTGGCGTACTACTTCTTCGCCGCCACGGGGTTCGACTGGACGCCCTGCACCGCCGCTGCCACGTTAGCAAAGAACAAACTTTTTCGGTAGCGGCACCCTCCCATCCTTTGACCACAGCTTCATGCACGGCACTGCGCAAGTCGGCGATAATCAATCGAACGCCGCGACTACGAAGTTGCGCATGCATCTCGCTCAACAATTCGCACCCTGCCAAATCCACTCTGATGATGGGTGATGCATCAATCACCACTGCGCGCACAGGCTCACTCGCGGTCTCCAGTAAAGATTCGATCCGATTGCGAAATTGACCGCAGTTGGCGAAAAACAGCGGAGCGGAAAAT
>CAMFEP010000127.1 GCA_945949405.1 Kiritimatiellales bacterium | reverse complement strand
GAGTATGCGCGGTTGCGGGATGCGGCGTTGCTCGAGGTCTTGTACAGCACGGGCGGACGGGTGAGTGAGATTACGGGGCTCAAGGAGCAGCAGGTTGATTTGCTATCGGGGTTCGTGCGGGTACGGGGCAAGGGGAAAAAAGAGCGGCTGTGTCCGCTGGGCGGTCCGGCGACACGGGCGATGCGGGCGATGTTGGAGCAGGGGAAGGCGATCTGGGGCGGGGGGCGGGATCGTCCGGTGTTCCGGAATTTGCAGGGGGATGCGTTGACGCCGCGCTCGGTGGAGCGCTTGATGAAGCGTTACCTGGTGGTGGCGGGGCTGGCGAATCGATTTTCGCCGCATGCGTTGCGTCATTCATTCGCGACGCATTTGCTGGATGCGGGGGCGGACCTGCGGAGCGTGCAGGAATTGCTGGGGCATGCGAGTTTATCGACCACGCAGATTTATACGCACGTGTCGGTGGAGCGGTTGAAGAAGGTTTATCAAGCTGCACATCCCAGGGCATAAGGAATCGGAAACCGCGAATGAACGCGAACGGACGCGAATAGGCGGGAAAATCAGCGATGTGGGGGGTTTATAATATTTTGTTTGTGATTGGGTACCTGCTGATGGTGCCGCATTTTATGTGGCGCATGGCGCGGCGGGGGGGGTATCGGCGCGGGTTTATGCAGCGCTTTGGGGTGTATGATGGGGAGACCCGGGCGAAGTTGGAGAAGGCGCAGCGGCCGATCTGGATTCATGCGGTGAGCGTGGGCGAGATGTTCGTGGCGTTGCGATTGATGGATGAATTGCGGGGGCGGATACCGGGGGCGGTTTTTGTGGTGACCACGGCGACGTCCACGGGGCATGGTATTGCCGCGGCGCGGCTGCCGGCGACGGATGTGTTGTTGTATTTCCCGGTGGATCTTCCGGCGATTGTGCGGCGCGTGCTCGACGCGATTCGACCGCGGGCGATCCTGCTGACGGAATCGGAACTTTGGCCCAATCTGATTCGATTCGCAAAGGCGCGCGGCGTGCCGGTGATGCTGGTTAACGGGCGGATCTCCGAAAAATCGTTTCGCGGGTATGGCTATGTGCGGCCGTTCGTGGCGCGCACGTTATCGGCGTTGGACTGCATGCTGGTGCAGGGCGAGGTGGATCGGGCGCGTTTACTGGCGTTGGGGGCAGCGGCGGAGCGGGTGTGCGTGGTGGGGACGGTGAAATACGACATGGCGGCGGCGGCGCCCTTCGACTCCGCTCTGGGCAGGCCCGTCGACTCCGCTCAGGGCAGGCCGGAACGCGCGCGTGGGTGGCTCGCGGCGATGGGGGTTGCGGCAGATGCGGCGGTGATCGTGGGGGGCTCGACGTGGGCGGGCGAAGAGATTGCGCTGGCGCGCGCGTGGCGGGGGCTGTTGGGCGAGCATCCGGGGGCGCGGTTGGTGCTGGTGCCGCGGCATGCGGAACGCGGCGCGGCGGTAGCGCGGGAGCTGGAGGGAGCGGGCTTTCGCGTGGTGAGGAAGGCGGGCGGAGAGGTGTCAGGTGTCAGGGTTCAGGTGTCAGGGAAGATTGGGATGGAGACCGTGCTGGTGGCGGATACGACGGGGGAGTTGATGGACTTTTATGGGTGCGCCACGGTGGTGTTCGTGGGGAAGAGTTTGTGCGAGTACGGCGGGCAGAATTTCATCGAACCGGCGGGATTGTGCAAGGCGGTGGTGGCGGGGCCGAATCTGGGGAATTTCCCGGAAGTGGCGGAGGATTTTTCCGCGGCGCGGGCGTTTCGGCAGGTGCAGGACGAGGCGGAATTGGGCGCGGTGTTGCGCGAGCTTTTGGGGGATTCCGTGGCGCGGGAGGCGATGGCGCAACGCGGGCGGGAATTGGTGACGGCGAAGCGCGGGGCGGTGGGGCGGATGGCGGAGGCGGTGGAGCGGGTTTTGGACGGAGGGACCTCCCGCAAAGGCGCAGAGAGCATGGCGCGGAATTGATTTTTTGCCGAATCGGTGACAGGCCGATTCGGCCGGATTGGGACGGGGACAATGCGGCCTGGCTATTTTTTTTGCGGACTTTTAGGAATACTGTTCCTTCCTGCTCTGCCGGCCTTCGGGCAAAACGCGGGGCTCTCGATGGTCCCGGTGCCGGGGGGGCGGTTTCACATGGGAGATTCGCATGGGGTGGGCTGGCCGGATGAGCGGCCGGTGCATGCGGTGGAGATTGCGCCATTCCTGATGGATTCCTGTGAAATCAGTAATGCGGAAATGTGCCGAGCGCTGCAATGGGCGCTGGAGGCAGGGCTGGTGGTGGCGGGGGCGGGCAGCGTGAGCAACGCGGTGGGTGCGGGGCAGGCCTCGCACCAGAGCATGCAGCACGGTGCGGGGCAAGCCTCGCACCAGAGCTTGCAGCACGGTGCGGGGCAGGAGCTGGTGGACTTGGACGATTGGAATTGCGAGATCGTGTTTGCCGATGGGCGCTTCGCGACGCTGCCAGGGCGGGAGAAATTTCCCTGCATCGAGGTCACCTGGCATGGTGCGCTGGCCTACGCAAATTTTCGCAGCGGCATGGAGGAATTGGAGACCTGCGTGGAATTTCTGGACTGGAGCTGCGATTTTGCGCGCAACGGGTATCGACTGCCAACCGAAGCCGAGTGGGAGTTTGCGGCGCGCGGCGGGTTGGTGGGGCAGCATTTCCCGTGGTTTGGATTTGGCACAAACGTGGCGGAGGCGCTGACGGGTGACCGGGCGAACTATTGGGGCAGCGGCGATGCCTTTGAGACGGAGGCGAACATGCAGGCCACGCCGGTGGGGTATTACAACGGGGCGCAGCAGCCGGCGGGGAGCAACATGGCCAATGGGTACGGGCTCTACGACATGGCGGGCAATGTCTATGAGTGGTGCTGGGATTTTTATGACGAGGTTTGGTACGCGCGGACGGAGGCGGGGGCACGCGACACGACGGGGCCGGCGATGGGGTATGGGCGCGTGGTGCGCGGCGGGTCGTGGTTGAGCGGCAGCCGTGAGGATGCGCGCCCGGGAGCGGCGCAGGGGGCGGCGTATTATTTGCGGTGCGCGAATCGGGGCGTGGCGGAACCGGGGAATGGCAGGCACAACCGGGGCTTCCGGTGCGTGCGTCGGTTGGATTGAGCTACGCGGGTCGCGCGTGGGGTAAGCGGGCGCAGCATCGAAATGCGGCGTGCGTTTGGTGCGAAACGGGCGGGGCGCTTTTACCCCTATCGCGGCGTTGCCGAACACGGCGCGTACAAGGAGTACAGCGCCACGTTCGTCGCCTTGCGTTAGGGGAAAAATCACCCCACCCGTTTCGCATCCCTCCCTGCGGTCGGGCAACCAAACGCACACCACGTTGCCATTGCCCCATCGAGGACTCGGGTCAATTTCGGATCCGAAAATTTGTTCCAAATTTTCTGGCTCCCGTCAGGTCCCGTCACTTCTTCTGTCCGCGTTTCACCCAGATCAAGGCCAGGAGGAGGATGGCGTATTGCATGCCAAGCAGGGCGCCGAGGATGAGGGGGCCGGAGGTGATGGCGCCGGGTTTGACGATGTTAATCCAAGGGTAGAGCAGGAAGATATTCATGATGGGCGCGTCGCAGATCGCGTCGGGCACGCCAAGGTGGCGCAGGATGGCGGGGATTACCGCGTAGATGCCGGTGGCGTAGGAGATGGCGAACATGCGGGCAAATTGCGGCGCGAGTGTATTGCCGCGCGCCCAGGCCTTGAGCAGGGGTGGGAGCGTGGCGGCGGAACCGAGGGCGAGGCCGGCGGCGAAATGGAGGGTGGAGTGGGCCATGTTGGGGAGATTTCAGATTGAAGATTGAAGATTGAAGATTGTTGAGCCCGGCACGTGCGCCCTTCGCGCGCTGGATGCGCTTGATGACAACCGCATAGGCACGCGAAGCGTACACGTGCCGGGCGCAGCGCGAGAAACGGAGGTTGGGTTCGAACTCATCATAATTCCTCCGCGCGATGGAGTTCGCGCCAGGCGGCGTAGAAGAGGGCGGCGAGCATGGTGACGAAGCCGATGTTGAACCAGGGGGAATAGGATTCGTGCAGGTTGATGGTGTAGTGCCAGAAAAAGATATCGATGATGGGGTTCATCGAAATGCGGTCGTCGAAACCATCGAAGCCGAAGGTGCGCGGCAGGTCGGGGAGGACGGCCCAGGTGGCGCAGGCCAGCATGGCGAGCGGGGTGAGGATCAGGAGCGTGAGCGAAGCGTGGAAGCGGCGCAGGGAGTAGGCCAGCAGGCCGAGCAGGAAGGGGAAGACGGCGCCAATGAAGAGGTGGTTCATGGGGAATTGAAGATTGAAGATTGAAGATTGAGGATTGGGGTAAAGCGCGGATCGGGCGGGACGCTCGACACTACACAGACGGAATTTCGGCACCACCGCGTGTGATGTCTCATGGTTGTTCCTTGGGGATTTCGGGGACCCACATCCAGTCGCGCAGTTCCTTGACGCGGGCGAAGGCGGCGCGGGCGCCGTCGAGATCGCCGAGGCTTTGGCGTTGGTAACCCACGCGGTCCCAGAGTCGGTAATTGTTGGGGTCGCAAACCACGGCGCGGGTGAAGCACTGGCGCGCGAAGAGATTCGATTCCGGCGTTTTTTGCGCGGCAAGGCGTTCACCAAAAAAGAACCAGGCATATTGCGAGGTGGGCGCCGCGTGCAGGGCGCGGGCGATCACGGGCAGGGATTTCCCGGCGTACCAGTCTGGGGTATCGAGGTTCAGGCTGCGGCCCCCGGCGAGGGTGAGGGTGATGACGGCGAGGAAATTGAAGATTGAAGATTGAAGACTGAAGATTGAGAAGTGGGGAAGCACAAGGCCGAGGACGGCGGCGGCGGGGATGGTGTAGAGGGGGATGTGGAGGGGGAAATCGAAGAGGGCGTTTGTGGCGAGGACGGCGAGGCCGCCGAGGGCGGCGACGTGGATGGTGATGTCGTCCTGGGGAAGGAAAGATCGCGCGGGACGCGCGACGCTACACAGATAGGCGATTACGATTAGGATCAGGATTACGAGGCCGATCAGGCCGCCGTCGACGGCCCACTGGACGTATTCGTTTTCGGCGTGGGTCATGTCCGCGCCCTGGGTGGTGGTGCGGTGCATGGGGTAGACGAGGCGGAAGCCGTTGGCGCCGGCGCCGAGGATGGGGTAGTCGCGGGCGATGGCGATCGAATCGCGCCAGGCGTCCATGCGGGTCTGATAGCTGTCCTCGGCCTTTACGTTTTTAAAGGTGGCGAGGCGTTCGCGCAGGGCGGGGATGGGTGCGAAGAGGATGAAGGCGGCGGCGAGAGCGCCGACGATGGCGATGAGCGCGGCAAAATCGCGGCGGCGATAGAGTAGAAACAAAAACACGCAGGCGGCGAGGCCGGTGCCATAGGCGAGGATCGCGCCGCGGGAGAGGGAGAGCACGAGGCCGGCGCTCATGCAAACGAAGGCGGCGAGGGAGAGCAGGCTGGAGATGATGCGGGCGCGGGTGAGGTCGCGGGCGAGGAGGGCGAGGGCGGCGGGGCAAAGGAAGGCGAGGAAAGCGGCGAAGTGGTTTTGATTGCGGAAGGCGGCGACGGGGCCGGGCAGGGCGTCGGGCACGGGGTAGATCCACCAGAGTGTCGATCCCTGGGGTGCGATGCGGAGGCTGATGATGCCGGCCACGGCGATGGCGGCGCCGAGCAGGGTCAGGAGGCGCAGGCAGGCGAGTTTGCCGCGCGGGCCAAGCTTTGTGGCGAGCGAGGTGGCGGCGATGGCGGCGGCGATCATGAGTGTCCAGCGTATGGAGCCGGCGCGGTTGCGCGTGGCGGAAAACGTTGCGGGGACGTCGGGGATGAGTTCGAGGGCGTGGGCGGTGGCGAGGGTTTCGTGCACGGCGCGGTTTTGTTCCTGGCGGCGCGGGTTGCCGAGGCCGCTGATGTTGACGGG
>CAMFEP010000126.1 GCA_945949405.1 Kiritimatiellales bacterium | reverse complement strand
CCTGGAAGGCGTGAGGCCCAGGCGGCCTCGTTGTGCTGCTGCCCGCAGCCGACGACCATGCGCAGGTCGGCATTTTCGACATACCCGTCCGCCTGAAAGAGGGCATACACGTTCCAGGTTGGCCCCCAGGCGCTGGTGCCCTCATCCGTGCCGACATCCATGTAGATGCGCAGGTTGCGTTTGGCGCCGGCATCGATGCGCGACACGAAATTCGGCGCGGTCCAGAAGGAAGGCGACATCACGCCCACGGCGCCGAAGGTATTGGTTTCCCAGCCGAAATAGGCGGAGATGAGTCCGCCGAGGGAGGACCCCATGACTATCGTGTTGGCCGGATTGTTCAGGGTGCGGAAATGGGCGTCGATGGTGGGGCGGACATTGTGGATGACAAAATTCGCGTATTGATCGCCGATGCCGGGAGTGCCTTGGACGTTATCGCCGGGCGGGCAATATTCCGCGAAGCGGTTGGCGTTGTTGTCGATGCCGACGATGATGGTTTCGCGCATGCGGCCCTGGCTGATTTCCTTGTTGGCGGTGGCGCCGACGTCCCAGTAGCCAAACCCGCCACCGGGGGGATAGAGATTTTGGCCATCGTGCATGTAGAGCACGGGGTAGCGTTTCCAGGTGTTCTGGGTGTAGCCCCGGGGCAGGTAGATGCTGATGTTGCGGCCGGGAATGCCGCCAAAACTGGAGGCCACGTTGGTGGTGGCGATCAGGCTGGGGGAGGCCGCCGGCGGGGGCGGATAATTGTAGATATTACCGTCTTGCAGGAAGCAGAAATCGAGGCTGGTGAAATAGTTGCTGCTGCCGTAACCGCCGTAGGGTGCGTGATCGAAATACTCGACGCCGCCGTACCAGCCGTGGGGAATGAATTCAAAATCTTCGCCGGCCGCGCCGATGCCGCTCACGCGATAGAGAAACTCATTTGTGTTGCGGCCCAATCCCACGGTGGTCAGGGGTGCGTCGAGCCAGTTGGTGCCGATGCGATAGATCACCGAGGCATTGGTGAAGCCGCTGTGGTAGTAGAGCGTTTTTCCCGTGTAGGGCGCCGGTGGTTCCGGGGGAATTTGATTGGTCAGGTTGGCGCCGGGCATCCATTCCACGTTGGCGGGGTCGCAGGCGCGGGCGGCGCTGTTGGTGCGGGCGATGAATTTATATTCCAGGGTGGTGCCGGCCTGGATGCCGATGGCGCCAGTCCAGACGTTACCGGCGGTCCAATACAATTGGACCGCGGAGGCGGGGTCCCAGGCGCCGACGTCCGTGTGACTGCCCACGACGTATAGGCTGCGATTGGCGCCGACGTTCCACGTGTAGGCGAAGGGGGTGGGGATTCGCTGTGGGCTGGAGGCTTGGGTGGGGCGGGGGTGTGCGAGAATAAAAAACGCCGCGCACCCGAGGGAAAATGGCCGGTACATGCGGGAATTTTACAGCAAGGATGCGCGTGGGGCGAACGTAAAAAATGGGTGGGAACCTGTCGTGAATGGCTTGAACCGGGTCGGCGGGAATTTCACGCGGAGGCGCGGAGATCGCGGAGATTTTCTTTTTGCCCGAACCGGTCAGAGGCCGGTTCAGGCAAGGAGACGCAAATCGAGGCTCTCCGTACCTAAAACATGGGCAACTCGATTTGGATTATCTATATTGTCATTCGCCAAGCCAATTTCCGGAAAAACCTCATTATGACCACAACAGACACAGCGGGCGTGGAGCGGCGGGCGGGGTTGACGCGGCGGGAATTTGTGCGGGAATTTGTGCGTCCCAACCGGCCGGTGGTTTTCACGGATCTGACGCGTGGCTGGCGTGCCACCGGGAACTATACGCCGGAATATTTTCGTGAGCGGGTGGGCGATCGCACGGTGTACATCGACGGCAAGGAATACAAGCTCGGCGAATTCATCACGCGCCTGCTGGCCTCGACGGAAGACAATCCCGCGCCCTATCCGTGTAAACTGGATTTGCGAGGCGACTTTGCCGAGCTCGTGCCGGACGTGCAGCCGCGGCCGGCGGTGATGAATCCGGATCGCACGCACAGTGTTTTGATTCCCAAGCGCATTTTGCGCGGGCTGGCGGATCTGGAGATTTTTCTGGGCGGGCCGGGGGCAAAATTTCCGTATCTGCATTACGACTACATGGGGTTTTATGCGTTCATCCACCAGATGTACGGGCAGAAAGAATTCACGGTGTACTCGCCGGAGCAAGCGCCGTATCTCTATGTGAATCGGGAGACGCCGTGGATTTCCGACATGGAGAATCATCAGAATCCGGATCTGGCGCGCTATCCGCTCTATAAAAATGCGAAGCCGCAGCGCGTGGTGGTGGGGCCCGGGGAGACGATGTACATCCCCCAGAAGTGGTACCACACGGCGCGGTCGCTCACGCCGACGATTTCGGTGGCCTCGGATCAGTTGTGCCATTTCAACTGGGAGCTGTTCGTGACGGAGTGCACGGGGTTTCGCAAGCACAGCGTGGCGAAAGTGGCGGTGTTGCGGGCGTATCTGCGGTGCGCGGGCGTGGTGTTGGACGTGAAGGAAGCGTTGTCGGGTGGGTGGTGAAGACGAGGAACGGATTTACCACGAAGGCACGAAGGGCACGAAGAGGAGCACCAAGGTTTTTGTTTCTTGGCGAGGGGGGCGCGATAGGAGTTTGGCATGATGGTTGACACCATACTTGAGACCTTCAACCGCCACGGGGTGCAATACCTGCTGATTGGCGGCATGAATTTCATGCTGCGCCATGACCCGGTGTTGACCTACGATGTGGATGTGTGGATCGCGGACACGCCGGAAAACCGGGCGCGTTGTGAAGCGGCGCTGGCGGCGCTCGAAGGCGCCTGGGGGCCGACGGAACAGGACTGGGGGCCGGTGACGAAACTGCCGGCGGGATGGCTGGCGCGGCAACCCGTGTTTTCGCTGACGACGGCAGCCGGGGCGGTGGATGTGTTTCGCGCGGTCAGCGGGTTGGGGGACTGGGCGGTGTGTGCGGCGCACGGCGTGGCGGAGCGCACCGCGGCGGGGACGAAGTACCGAGGCCTGTCGGATGAAGACATGTTGCGCTGCCAGGAAGCGATCGTGGAGGACGAGCAAAAGCCGGAGCGGATCCGGCGATTACGCCAGGCGCTGAAAAAGAAGACATGAACGCGTTATCGGAAATCAAGCGGCGCGAAGAAGCCAAGCGTGAAGCGGCCTGGACGCCCCTGGCGCGGTGGCAGGCGTTGCAAGCGACGCTGACCTGGGTCGAGGGGCAGGCGAGCGTGCGGCGCAATACGCCGGGCGGTTGTCTGCGCGCGGAGAGGCGTCGGTTATTGAGGGGTGGGAGTTTCGCGCGTTTGTGAGTTTCAGGCGGGGGTGAATGTGGAACTCATGCAGGCAGGAGGGAATCGGGCGGGACGCCCGACACTACACACGAAGCATGGATGAAGGTGTGGTGTCGCGCGTCTCGCGCGATTGGGCGCCACTTACATCCAGGGGCGGATGGTGGTGGGGGTGCCGCCCGCGGCGGCGGAGCGTTCGCAGGCGTCGAGGTAGGCTTGGATTTGGGCGCCGCGCAGGAGGTCGGCCTGTTCGGGTTTGCCGCTGCGAATGGCCTTGATCAGGCGCGCGTAGTTGTTCGGCGTGGATTTAATTACTTTCGTTTTCCATTCGCACTTGTGGCGGGCCTTGCCCAGGCAGAGGTTCAGCTTGTCGTAGCCTTCGTCGAGGTTGATGCGCAGGGCGCCTTCGGTGCCGTGGACTTCCAGGGCGACGGAGTTCGCGTGGCCGGTGGCCCAGCGGGACGTGTGGCAGAGGCCCACGGCGCCGGCGGCGAAGTGCAATTCGATCAGGGCGGTGTCGTTGGCGTCGAGTGGCACGCCCTTCCATTGCGAGACGTTACGCCCCTGGTTGTCGCGCTTGGGGAAGGTTGACAAATTGCAGCGCACGGCCTTGAGTTCACCGGCGACAGCGGTGGTGAAGTCGAGGATGTGGCAACCGAGGTCGCCGAGCACGCCGCCGGAGCCCTTGGCGGTTTGCAGGCGCCAGAGCATGGCTTCGGATTGCCAGCCGCCCCAGATTGCGGCGCTTAACCACGATTGCAAATAGGAACTGTGCACATGGTGGATTTCGCCCAGGACGCCTTGTTGGGCGAGTTTGATTGCTTCCTGGAAGGCGGAGCTGTTGCGATAGCTGAAATTGATCAGGTGTTGGGCGCCATGTTTTTTATGGGCGGACTCGGCGGCGCGGGCGACCTGGCGGGCTTCGGCGAGGGTGACGGCAAGGGGCTTCTCGCACATCAGGTGCTTGCCGGCGCGCAGGGCGGCGAGGCTGGGCTGGGCGTGGAAGCGGTCGGGGGTGACGACGCTGACAGCGTCGACCTGGTCGAGCAGGTCGTTGAGCGAGGTGGCGACGCGTTTGATTTCCCACTTTTGGGCGAAGGCGGCGGCGCGTTCGGGGAGGACGTCGTGGCAGGTGGTGATTTCGACGCCTTTGATTTCCTTGAAGCAGCGGGCGTGGGCGTTGGCCATGCCGCCGGTGCCGACGATGCCGAGCTTGATCGTTGCCATGAGGGGGTCCTTTATTTCGGAATTGCCGCGAAAAGGCGCAATAAGAGCAAAATTTTCAGTGCGAATTTATGAAAGGCTGGAGACTAGCTGGAGGCGGGGGGGAATTCAAGTGCGGTGCGGGGGTATGGAGGCTGGCTTGCGGAATGCGGTGTGCCTTTGCTGTGCGAAGGTTCCGGTGCAACCAGCGTCCCCACCGCGTCTGGATGGGCTTGCCGAGGGCGGCAACCCCATAGGCCGCGTTGGGGACGCTGGCCGCGCCGGAACGGGCCGAGATTACGCGCGGCGCGGGGGGAGGGTGTCGGTGGCGGCGAAGGCGGATTCGTAGTGGGACTTTTGGCGTTGGGCGGCGACGAGGGTGTTGCGCATGAGGGTGGCGATGGTGACGGGGCCGACGCCGCCGGGGACGGGTGTGATCCAGCCGGCGACGGGCTGGCAGGAGGCATAGTCGACATCGCCGACGGTGATCATGCGGCCATCGGGGCCGGGGATGCGGTTGATGCCGATGTCGATCAGGGCGGCGCCGGGCTTGATCATGTCGGCGGTGATCAGGCGCGGCTGGCCCACGGCGACGAAGACGGCATCGGCGCGGCGTGAATGCATCGCGACACTGCGGGTCATGTTGTGACAGACGGTGACGGTGGCGCCCTCGGCCATGAGCAGGAAGGCGATGGGCTTGCCCACGATTTCCGAGTGGCCGACGACGACGACTTCCAATCCTTCGAGGGTCAGACCGGTGCGACGCAAAATTTCCACGGCGGCGGAGGCGGTGCAGGGGGCGAGGTCGAGTTCGTTATAGACGATGTTGCCGATTGAGGCGGGATGCAGACCTTCGACATCTTTCAAGGGATGCACGGCGCTTTGCAGGACGCGGATGTTGATGCCCGGCGGGACGGGGCGCTGGATGATCAGGCCGGTCACGCGTGGATCGGCGTTCATGGCGGTGATCGCGCCGAGGACTTCCTGCTCGGTGGTTTCGGAGGGGAAGGCGCGCACTTCGTAATCCACGCCGACGCGGCCGGCGGCGGCGCGCTGGTTGCGGACGTAGAGGTCGATCGCCGGTGAGCTGCCGACCATGATTGCGACCAGCTTGGGGGACCAGCCGGTGGATTTTAATTGCGCGACGGCGGTGGCGACGGTGGCGATGATTTCGTCACCGATGCGCTTGCCGTCGACTTCGTTGTGCTGGCGTTGGGGAAGGTCGGTCATGAGTTGTGCTTTAGGGCGGCCAGGCGGCCGCCCCTCCCGTACTTGCGAATTGAATCACGGTCCATCCAAACAAGCGGGGGAGGGGGCGTCGATAAAAATCTGCGACATTGGAGATTCGGCATGGGGGGAATTCACCACGGAGGCACGGAGACACGGAGTGTTGCGCGAATTTGCCGCAGGGCGTGGCAATGATGCCCGTATTTGG
>CAMFEP010000125.1 GCA_945949405.1 Kiritimatiellales bacterium | reverse complement strand
GGGGGGGGGGGGGGGGGCGCGGGGCGAAGTCATTCTCCAGTATTTCAACACGAGCTGGCGCGAGATCGCGTACAAGATGCCGGAGCTGGCGGAGGTCGGGTATGACGCGCTTTGGCTGCCGCCGCCGACCAAGGGCAGCGGTGGGCTTTCGGTGGGCTACGATCTCTGGGATCCCTTTGACATCGGCGGCAAGGACCAGCGCAGCACGGTGCGGACGCGGTATGGCACCGAGGCGGACCTGCAATATTTGATCGAGGTGGCGCACCGCTACGGCGTGCGGGTGTACTTCGACAACATCATGAACCACCGTGCGTTCGACGTGCCGGGGTTCAACGAGTACACCCCGATCAACGTGTATCCCGGCATGGTGCCTGAGGATTTCCATCTGCGCGTCACCGCCGAGGGTTTCTATCGCAAGTGGGACAACATCGCCAACTGGGGCGACACGTGGCAGATCCAGTACCGCAACTTTTCCGATTTAATCGACATCGCGCAGGAGTCGCCGGACAACGGCAACTTTGGCGCGACGGAAGGCAGCCATGTGCCGAAGATCAAGCTCGTGCGTCATCCGGGCAACCCGGAGTACTACTGCTTTGCGCCGGGGACCAACGGCGCGGTGTATGTGGGATTTGGCACGACCAACATCACGGCATCCATGCTGACCAACGCGGCCAATGCGTGGCTTTACGAGGAAGACGTCAATGCCTACCTGATTCGCGCGGCGCGCTGGCTGGTGGATCGCACCAAGGCGGACGGGCTGCGGCTGGACGCGGTCAAGCACGTCCCGGATTATTTTTTTGGCGCGCAGTACGGGGCCGGCAAAGACGCGAGCAGCGCGGGCTATCTGGGGCAGGCGCAGGAGCAGTACAACCTCACGCGCGGGTTTTCCGACTGGGACAATCACCGTGACTCCGTGTTTAACACGGAACGCGCGCGCGACGACATGATGATGTTTGGCGAGCACCTGGGCGAGCCGCCCGGGGTCGGCGGCTATTTCGATTCGGGCATGCGGCTGGTGGACAGCCAATTGCATGGGTATCTGAATGGCAACCTGGGTGAGTCCTGGGGGTCGATGGACGGGTTGCAGTACGCGGGTGGGAAGGGATTTGCGGCGGGGTTGGGGGTGGCGTATGTGAAGAGCCACGACGACGACTATGCCACGCGTCCGGAATTGCATTTTGCGCTGGTGCTGACGCGCCAGGGGCTGCCCACGGTTTATACGGATGGCAATTACCAGGCCGAGACCCTGGGCGAGAGCGGCGGCGCGTTTCCGCGGCATGCCAACACCGCATTTTTGGGGCAGTTTGGCGACAGCCGCATTCCGAATTTGGTGTACATCCACAACCAGTTCGCGCGCGGCGATCAGCGGGCGAGGGCGGGTGATGCCGACGTGGCGGCCTATGAGCGCATCGACAAGCGCGAGAACCCGAGCATGTCCGATGCGGACGGCACCGTGCTATTCATGGTGTTAAACGACAATTATGGTGCGGGGCAGTACCGGGAAATCAACACCACCTTCCGGCCGGGGGACCACCTCTGGCAGTATTCCACGGCGGGCGGGAATTTTTATTACACGGTGCCGGCGGACCAGAAGATCAAGGTGATCACGCCTCCGGGCGGGTATTTTGCATTCTCGTGGCGCAATCCGGAGGAATCGGTCTTGTGGCGCGGTATCGGCGGCAAGCCGGTGACAATTTATGAAAACGGCGGCGAGGCCGGTTTCATTTCCTACACGCGCAAGGATGGACCGGACGGTGATCCGAATTTCAATCCCTATGGCGTGGCGGACACCAACGGGTCGGATTTCACCTATACCTATTATGTGCCGCGGGTGACAGCGTCCAACAACGTGCGGTTCGTGGCGCGGGTGGACGGCTCGGCGGCGAACGTGCTGATGAAACTCGACGGCGGCATTGACCTTAACGGGCAGACGCATGCGCTCGGCGATTTGCGCGACCATCCGCCGGGCATCAATCCCAACGGGTCGAACAATGCCGAATCCGTGGACATGTTTCTGGGGTACGAGCAGCCGGGGTTCTTGAAGCGGCAATACCGCGAAAAATTCGCGGCGCGCAACACGGTCAGCAACAACGTGATTGGCTCGGCGGGGGCGGAGACCTATGAGGCGGTGATCGGGCAGACGAATTTCACCATCAACACGGGGGCGACGGGGCGCGACAACGACAACGACACGGCGAACTGGGCGTATCACGATCCGGTGGTGAACAATGATCAGAGCCAGTTGCAATTCTTCCCGGCGCCGCATTCGGCCATGGGGACCAACATCACCCTGTGGCTCAAGACCGGCTACACGAATCAGATCAACCGCGTGTACGTCTATTACACGACGAATGGGACGACCTATCCAGAAGGCGCGGGGGGCGAGGGGATGGGAAGCACCAAGGTGTCGGAGATGTTCTTCGCGCACCACGATGGGGGTGATGCGACGATCGACTGGTGGACCACGACGCTGCCGACGCTGCCGGGCGGCACGGTGCTGCGGTACAAGATCGGCGCCTCCAAACAGCAGGGCTACGCGGGGGTGGGGTTCAACGTGCCGTTCCCCAACGACGACTATTCGATCAACAACAAGACGAGCATGCTTGGCATCTGGCAGGTGACGAACTTCAACGCGGGGGCGGTGAGCTTCCGGGCGCACGGCGATTATGGCGCGTTCCGGACGGGGCTGGCGGAGGGGTTCCATGTGTTGCGGGCGCGGGCGTTTTTGAATCGCAGCGGCAACGCGTCGATCTACAACACCTTCGTGCAGCCGTTCTACTATGACGCGGCGACGCCGCTGGGCGAGGTGGTGTTCCCCGCGGAAGGTTCGACGTTGGGGCAAAATGAATACGGCGTGGTGGTGCGGACGGACCAGACGGTGACGGAGGTCTGGTATCACATCGACGACGCGGATCCGGCCAACGACGACGGGGCCACCGGCAACGGGGATGGCAATGGCGAGGGGACCAACGATCTGGGCGGTCCGGTGGCGGCGTGGATCAGGGCGTCGTCCGTGACGGCGGGCCTGACGATCAACAGCATTTATCCCAACGAATGGCGCTTCAGCTATCGCAACATACCCTCGGGCGGTTCGAACGCCACGATTCGCGTGCGTTTGATGGAGCTGTCGTCATCGACGAACATGGCGCTATCGGATGTGTCCGGGCATTTCACGACGCTTGACCGGAATGTGCTGACGGCGGCGCCGACGCTCAAACTGTTTTTTGACTGGCCGACGGTGGACGGCACGGTGGTGGAGGCCGGCTGGGTCGTGCGGGTGCGGTTCAGCAAGATCCTGGGCAATGGGATTGACGATGCCACGTTGCGTGACCGCTTCCTGGTGACCGTGGGTGGCGCGGTGGTGGGCAAGGAGCTTTATTCGATCAACCGCGACGTGGACGGAACCAATGGCGAACTCACGTTTGCGTTTCCCGCGGTGTTCAACGGCGATTTGAATTTCCTGCATCAGATCAAAGTGACGCATGAGACGGGCGGCGGCGTGGTGCTGGAGGCCAGCCGATTTGTCAAGACCAAGGCTGCGGATACCGGCGCGCACATTGATATTGTGCAGCCGCCGGAATTCGATTCGGACGGCAAGGCCTATGAAATCGTGTTGCCCGATCTGGGGAATCCCACGCCGGCGGACCGGCAGTTCACGATTCGCGTGGAGACCGATCTGACGGCGCAGCATGTCTGGCTGATGTTCACGAATTCGGCGGGGACGACGATTCCGTTCGCATCGACCACGAACCGGCTGCCCGGCACGGTGACGGTGAACAACGGCAGCACGGCGGTGACGGGGCAGGAGAAGGCGTTGACGGGCACGGTGACGGTGAGTTTCAGCAACACGGTGGTGCAGGGCAGCAACACGCTGTTCACCACCGAGCTGGCGGGCGGCGAATTTTTGCGGATCGTCACCAATTATGCGGTGGTGACGCAGGTGCAGTCCGCGACGTCGTTGTCGCTGGGCGGGCCCTTCCCGGCGCCGGGAGCGACGAACGCCACGGCCTTTGTGCAACCGGCGTTCGACACGGCGTTGCAGGCGGGCGACCGGCTGCTGCTGGGCGGGACGGTGGCGGCGGTGCAGCAGATTGGATCGGCGTCGAACCTGACGTTGGCGACGGTGTATGGGGGCGTGACGACCAACGGGCTGGTGGCGCTCAAGCTGGGTGGCAATCCGACGGTCAGCAACGGGCGGTTATACTGGCACTTCCTGTGGACCAACATGACGGCGGGGCATTTTACTTTCTACGCATTCGTTAACACCAACGCGCCCAATACGTCGACGGTTTCCGGGTCGGCGCTGCGCAACACCACGGTGATTTTGCGCGAGACGACTGCGAGCAATCCGTTCGACTTCGACGACGACGACGACGGGCTCTATGACACCGACGAGACCACGCCCACCGAACTGCCCACGAGCAACCCGGAGACATGGGTCAATGGGGACGTGCATGTGTGGAATATTTACGGGCGCACGGGGCCGCAACTGCCCGACACGGATGGGGATGGGCTGCCGGACGGGCTGGAATCCGGGTGGCGGGTGCCGATCGACACGAACCAGACCAATCCGTTCATGGATACGGATGGCGACGGGTTCACGAACTTCCGCGCCGACCTGGATCCGCCATTTTACAACACGGTGCCGGACAACAGTGCGTTGCCGGAATATGTGTTCAACGATTCGCGGACCAAGCAAATTCACGGATCATTGACGGACCCGAACAATCCGGACAGCGATTACGATGGTTTGCCGGAGGGGATTGAGGATCGCAACCGCAACGGGTGGGTGGATGGCGACGGGCTGCCGTTGCAGCCCACGACGGGAACGCCGGCAACCGACCGGCCCAATGCGGCGGACTGGCCCGATGGCAAGTGGAAGGCGAGCTGGGCGAACGCGGCGGGGCGCGAGACGTCGCCCAACAAGGGCGACTCCGACGAAGACGGCGCCAGCGACGGGTATGGCGAAGACGTGAATTCCAACGGGTCGATCGACGGCGACAGCAATTCCAACCGGATTTGGAATGTGGCTGAACTTTGGCAGGAAACGGACCCGCTCGATCCGGACACGGATGGCGATACGCTGCCCGACGGGTGGGAAAAGCAGTACGGGCTCGATGCGCTTGACGACGGCGTCGTGGGGCACACACACATGGGCACGGGGCTGACAATTACCACGAATCGCAACGGCGCGCTGGGAAATCCGGACGGCGACTGGACCGTCACGGGTGGCGTGACCAATCCATATACGAACATCGAGGAATTCGGGAACGGGACGAACCCGATGCAATTCGATTCCACCGATCCGCCGCCCGAGGGCACGCTGGTGATCGGGCCGGGCAATTTGCTGGGGACGCTGGGCGGTCTGCCGGTGAGCCAGGATTTCATGGATTGGGAGTGGGAAGATTGCCGCGCGCTCGATCCGTATGAGGGCGACGGCAGCAACAATCAGCAGGGTGATCTCTACCCGGGCTACGACGGATGGGACACTTCACGCGATCTTGTGGCTTTCTATGCGCGCGACGGCGGGGACCCGGGCAGCGGGGGGGACGGTAGATTTTATTTCCGCGTGGATTTGCACGATCTCAAGGCGCATGCGGAGGAGGGCAATCTCGACATCTATGTGGTGATCGACACGGGCAACCCGGCGGCGGGGGAAATGAATCTGCCCGACGACGTGGATGCGACAACCCTGAACCGCTGGGAAGCGGTGGTGGCGGTGTATCAGTTCAACAACGGACGCGTCTATCTGGACCTAAACCGCACCAACAACACGACAGGCGAAGGGCAGAGCCTCGGGGCGTATGGGGTGGTGGCGCGGGATCAGAACACGGCGAACGGATTCATCGCGGCGAGCTACAATTCCGATCTGGACGCGGTTGAATTTTCGATCAGCCGGCAGGCATTGCGCGACGCGGGCTGGAGCGGGGCGAGTGCGTCGGCGTTTCACTACCAAGTGTACACGACCAAGGATG
>CAMFEP010000124.1 GCA_945949405.1 Kiritimatiellales bacterium | reverse complement strand
CCGCCTCGCCGCCATCGCGCAACTGCTGCTCGGCCTCGCCTTGCTCGCCCTCGTCGCGCGCCATCTCGACCGCAGCGGCGAACTCCAACACCTCGGCGCCGCCTTTCAATCCGCGCTCATCCGCTGGCCGCTGTTGCTCCTCGGCTTCGCCGGCTTCGGCGTCTGCCTCTTCGTCTGCGCCCTGCGCTGGCAGATCATTCTGCGCGCGCAACAGTTTGATCTCCCCTTCCGCCGCACCACCACGCTCTATCTCATCGGTCAGTTTTTCAACGCCTTCATGCTCGGCGCCACGGGCGGCGACCTCGTCAAAGCCCTCTACGTCGCGCGCGAAACCCACCACCAGAAAACCGAAATCGTGACCTCGATCTTCATCGAACGCGCCTTCGGCTTGCTCGCCATCATCGCCCTCGCGCCCCTCTCGATGCTCCTGCGCCGCGCCGAGTTCTGGAACCACCCCGGCGCGCGCGTCATGCTCCTGATCTTCGCGGGCCTCCTTCTCACCACCGTCGTCGGCCTGCTCGTGATCTTCGGCGGCAATCGCTTCGAGCAACTGCCCTTCCTGCGCCGCCTCGGAAAGTCCCACCGCATCGGTGACATCATCCGCCGCGTCTACGACGCCTTCCACATGACCATGCGCCACCGCGGCCTGCTCACCCGCGCCATCCTCCTCTCCGCCCTCAATCACCTGGCTTTCGTCGCCAGCGCCTGCGCCTTCGGCCACGCCGCGGGTCTCTCCCTCGGCGTCACGGGCTACCTTGCCGCGTTCTTCGCCATCAACCTGGCTTCCGCCATCCCCATCACACCCTCCGGCATTGGGACCCGCGAAACCGCCGCCCTCGTCCTCCTCGGCGCCCTCGGCGTGCCCGACGCCCAGGCCGTCACCGTCTCCCTCATGCTCTATGGCACCCTCCTCGCCTGGAGCCTCATCGGCGGCATCGTCTACGGAATCACCGCATTTCGCAGTCAAAAGCCCCGTTCTTGAGCAAATCGGGAGGGACGGCCGCCTCGCCGCCCTGGCCACAAACGCCAGAAACACCAGGAAAAACCCGTTCGTAGTAACGCCGTAAGGCGTGATGTTCGCGGCAAGCGGCTTTTTTTATCAGGCTGCTGGCCCACAGCGAGGCGGGAAGCCGCGCGGGTGGGCTGATTTTGCCCCAAGTGCAAGGCGCGGGACGTGGCGCAATACTCTGACGTATGCGCCACGTGCCGCAACGCCGCAATTGGGGCAAAAGCACCCCACCCGCAAAAAGAAAATGACGACTGTGGGTCAGGTGTCCACAGCCGTCATTTCATCAACACCATCTCCAGCCTGCGCTGGAGATGGTCGCAAAAATTCTACTTACCCTTCTTCGCCGCCGCCTTCTTCGCTACTTTCTTCTTTGCCATGACAAGTCACCTCCTAATATCTCGCGGACGCGATCCGCAAGTTTTTCGGTCTGCCGTGATTGCTTGATGACCCGTCGTTGCGGGTAGCCAATCGCCTGAATACCGACCGGCGGCTTTCACAGCGGTGACGAACATCGCACGCACCCCAAACTCCCAAGCGTGTCGTCCATCGTTGATTTGACTCTAACGACATTTTCTTGACGCGTCAACCGGTCACACGAAAATATTTTCGCATCAGCGCGCGCGCGATATTTTTTTCAGCAAAACGCGCGCGCAACCAGATCGAATTTTATTTTGTCTGCGCCCGCGCCGCCTTCTGCATGCGCGTCAGCGCCTCCAACGCGCGGATGCGCGCCGCAGTGTGCCCGATGATCGGCGCCGGATACTGTTTTCCCAAAATCACGCCCGCCGCCGCCAGCTCCAGCTCCGGCATCAACCACGGTTTGTGAATCCAGCGCGCTGGCACGTGTGCCAATTCCGGCACGTACCGTTTTACATAGTCGCCCTGCGTATCAAATTTCTCCCCCTGCAAAACCGGATTGAAAACACGGAAGTACGGCGCCGCGTCCGCGCCGCATCCCCCCGCCCATTGCCAGCCCATCGTGTTGTTGGCCAGATCCGCGTCCACCAGCGTGTCCCAAAACCACGCCGCCCCAGCCTGCCACGCGATCAGCAAATCCTTCACCAGAAATGACGCCACGATCATGCGCACCCGGTTGTGCATCCAGCCCGTCTCCCAGAGCTGGCGCATCCCGGCGTCAATGATCGGATACCCAGTCTGCCCCCGCTGCCACGCGCGCAATCCCAACGCATCCTCACGCCACGGAAAATACCCATAATCGGCCCGCAATGGCCTTTCCGCCGTGTGTGGGAAGTGGTGCAGCAGGTGCTGGGCAAACTCGCGCCACCCCAGTTGCCGCAAATAGGCCTCGCCCCCGGTCTTGGCCGCGCCACGCACCGCATGCCAAACCGTATGCGGCCCGATCTCCCCAAAGTGCAGATACGGCGACAGCCGCGACGTCCCCACCACCGCCGGCACATCGCGATCCGCCGGATAATTCTCCACCCGCTTGGCCTCGCGAATAAATTCCCGAAGCGCCGCTTGCGCACCCGCTTCACCCGGCGTCCACGCGCGCGAAATCCCTCCCGCCCACGCCATCTTCGGCATCAACCCGAGACTCGCAAGCGCAACACCCGCCGGCCAGCGCGCCGGCGCCGGCAACCGCGTCACGCGCGGCAACGGCATGCGTGGTTCGCCTTGCGCCAAACACCGACGCCAGAACGGCGTGAAAACCTGGTACGGTGTCCCCTGCCCCGTGGCGATTAATTCCGCCTCATAGAGCAGCACCCAAAACCGCCGCAACGTCACGCCCGCCGCGTGTAACGTCTCCGTCACGCGCGTCTCCTGCGCCGCCCCCACCGGTCCATACCGCCGGCTGCAGTGCACCATCCGCGCGCCCGTCTCCTTACAGAGTGCCTGCAACGTCTCCGCCACCGGCCCCGCGCGTATCACCAGCCGCGACCCGCACCCCGCCAGCGCTTCTTCCATCCTCGCCAGCGAGTGATGCAACCACCAGCGACTCGCCCCTCCCGCCGCCCAGCGCCCTTCCTCCTCCGGCGACCACACAAACACCGGCACCACCGCCCCGCCCGCCCGCACCGCCGCCTCAAACGCAGGATGATCCCCCAGCCGCAAATCCTCCCGCAACCAGACGATGATGGTGTTGTGATCTCGCATTTTGTAGGGGCGTTGCTTGCGACGCCCGCTCACACGCTCATAACACCCACCGGCCCCAACGTGAACCGCAAAATACAGCCTGCCGCCCGCAATTCATGCTCCGCCGTCGGCCGCGGCCCGCAACTCGCCCCCCCCAACCCCATCTGCACCGCATCGAGGCACACGCACACCTCCCGCCGCGGCTTGACACGGTGCACATGCCGCGCCGCATCCAGATCCTCCGCGCGATGATGCGATGCATTGAAAAACATCACCGGGTCCCCCGTAATCCGCAGGCCCTTTCCGCCCGCGTCAGTCAAGGTCGCCCAGCGCACATCCGTCTTCCCGCCGTTTTCCTGCGGGCGCGCATAAGTCTCGAACTGCTCCGCCACCGTGCTCCTGTAAAGCCCCACCGCCGCCGCGCTCTTGCGATCAGAATAATTTTCCATCGGCCCGCGCCCATAATACGTCAACCGGTCCAGCCCGGCAGGCAAGGTCATGCGCACCCCCACCCGTGGCAGCGGCGGCATTTTCCCAAACGGCTCGAATGTGTTTTCAACCCCAATCGCTCCGTCCCCCGCCACGCTGTAAACCGCCCGATGCAAAAACCCGCCGCCCGTGGCACACGTCGCCCGCACCGCCACCGTGACTCGCACCATCCCGGCACTCACCCGCACCGCGCTGAAATCTTCCACGACCCGTTCCAGTCGTTCGAGTCGCGCCTCACGCGCGTCCTTCCGGAACCAGGCATCGTTGTCCGTGTATGCGCGAAATAAATTCAACTCCGGTCCCCCGCCCCGCAACACGCTTCGCCGGCCATAGCGCAGCATGTCCAATCTGCCCGTGCCCCGGTCAAACTCCGCCTGAAACCCATCGCCCGTCATGCGCACACGCGCACCGCCGGATTGTAACACCACCCGGGAGGGGCGGCCGCCTGGCCGCCCTGTCATCGCAACATCCACCCCCCCCGTCAACGCCACCTGCTCCCACGCCACCGCATGCCCCGCTGGCGCATACAACGTCGCCTCCCGCCTGTGAAAACTCACCCGCACAAATCGTTCGGCCATCGGACGTTTCGGCATGTGTCCAACGGGCACCGCCACCATCACCACACACCCCGGCGCCACGGCCACCGGCGCCAACGTTCCCGCGCCAACGATCTGCCCCTCTTCTTCCACCCGCCAGCGCGTTTCAAACACCCGCAAATCGGTGAATGCAAACCGGTTTTTGATCTCAACCAGAAAATGATCGCCGTTCGGCGCACTCGCCCACCCCAACCCGCGCACCGCGACGTTCTGATACACCTTCGCCACTTCCAACAGCTTGGCCGTGACCCGCCGGTCCGCCGTGACAATGCCGTCGCAACAAAAATTCCCGGCGTTGGGTTGATCGCCAAAATCGCCCCCATACGCCCAGAACCATTCGCGCGTGCCATCCGCCAGCGTCTTGCCCGTGTACTTGCGCAACCCGTGATCAACCCACTCCCACACGCAACCCCCAATCAGCCCGGGATGGCGGTTGATCGAATCCCAGTAGTCCTGCAAATTGCCCATGGCATTGCCCATGGCGTGCGCGTATTCGCACACAAAGTACGGCTTGCCGCCGCGCCGCCCGCGATGCTCCAGCCACGGAATGTCGGGATACATGATGCTCTCAACATCGCAGGGCTCGCTCATCCCCTCGTAGTGAATCGGCCGCCCGCCATCGAGCCCCCGGATCGCCTCCACGCACGCCCGGAAATTATCGCCCGGTCCCGCCTCGTTGCCCAATGACCACATGATGATGCTCGCGTGGTTGCGATCCCGCACCACCATGCGCGTGTTGCGGTCGACGTGCGCAGCGCGCCAGCGCGGCTCGCGCGCCAGCGTCTCATCGCCATACCCCATGCCGTGCGATTCCAGGTTCGCCTCGTCCACCACGTAGATCCCGTAGCGATCGCACAAATCGTACCACGCCGGATGATTCGGATAATGACTCGTCCGCACCGTGTTGATGTTGTGACATTTGAACATCTCGATGTCCCGCACCATGGACTCCAGCGTCACCGTGTAGCCATGATCGGGATCGAATTCATGACGGTTCACCCCCTTGAGCTTCACCGCCACGCCGTTGACCAGCAAGCACTCGCCCCGCACCGTCACCGTGCGGAAGCCAAACGGGACCGCAATCGCTTCGTCCACGCGCCCACCCGCCCCCAGCGTGATCAGAATGGTGTAAAGGTGCGGATCCTCGGCCGACCAGCGCCGCGGCTTCGCCACCGTCGCCGAGAGTCCCACCCGCGCCTCGCCCAACACAGGTACGGCCTCAACACGCGCCTGCATCTTGACCCCGCGCACGGGCCGCCCGGCCCCATCATACAGCCGCACAACCACGTTCCGCGTCGCGGCCGCCGCCCCCAGATTGCGTATCCACGCGTTCACGCTCAACGTCGCCTGCGTGTACGTCGCATCAAGTTCGCACGTCGCAAAAAAATCGCGCACATGCACCGCCGGCTTGGCGATCAGCGTCACATCACGAAAAATGCCGCCCAGTCGCCAGCAATCCTGATCCTCGAGATAACTCCCGTCGTTCCACTTGTAGACCGCCACCGCAATCAGGTTGCGCCCGCGCCGCAAGTACGGCGTTATGTTAAATTCCGCGCCGCTGCGGCTTTCCTTATTAAAGCCCGCCGGCTCGCCGTTAATCCACAGGTAGAATGCCGAGGCGACCCCCTCGAAGCGCACGAACACCTGCTTCCCGCCCCACCCGCGCGGCACCGTAAACCAGCGCCGGTACGACCCCACCGGGTTGGGCTCCTTCCGCGCCGTATAATGCGCCGGCACCTCCGCCAGGATCAGCGGCGGTTTGCGCGGATGCGGATAGTCGATGTTCGAGTAGATCGGCGTGCCGTGGCCCTCCAGCTCCCAAACGGACGGCACCGGAATCGTCTCCCACCCACGGTCCGCAAAATC
>CAMFEP010000123.1 GCA_945949405.1 Kiritimatiellales bacterium | reverse complement strand
GGTGGAGATGCAGGAGACCGCGAATATTCTGCACAACGCCACGGCGCGCAGTTTGATTGTGCTCGACGAAATTGGTCGCGGGACGAGCACCTTTGACGGCATCAGCATTGCCTGGGCGGTGGCGGAATTTTTACACAACGAACCGCGGGTCAAGGCCAAGACGCTGTTTGCCACGCACTATCACGAGTTGACGGATTTATCGCGCACGCTGCCGGGGGTGAAGAACTACAACGTGCTGGTGCGCGAGAAGGACGATCACATTGTGTTTTTGCGCAAGATCGTGCGCGGGGGCGCGGACAAGAGTTACGGGATCCAGGTGGCGCGGCTGGCGGGGATGCCGGATGGGGTGATCGCGCGGGCCAAGGAGATATTGGCCAACCTGGAGGAGGGCGAGCTTGGCGAGCAGGGGCAGCCCACGCTGGCGCGCAGGCGGATGCGCAGCGCGGCGGCGGGGAATCAGATGGATTTGTTTGGCGGCTGACGGGTAGAAGCGTTGCCGGCTAGAAACGCGGTGTGCATTTGGTGCGAATCTGGAACGGCATCTTCACCCCACCCGGGCGCTTTCCGTGATTGGCGCATACAAGGAGTATTGCGCCAACCCCGGGGCGCGCCCGCTTGGGGTAAATCTGCCATTCCATATTCGCATCCCGGCCTGCGGCCGGGCAGCCAAATGCACACCGCACTTGCCATCGCCCTTCGCGGACTCGGGCGATTTCGGATTTGGAGGGAATCGGGTACTTCGGCAGAAATTCCCACTCAATCCGTGGCGCCGAGGGCGGCGTCGGGGGGGACGGGGAGGAGGATGCGGAGGGTGGTGCCGGCACCGGGTTGCGATTTGACGATGATGTTGCCGTTGTGCAGGCGCACGATGCCGAGGGTTTCCGGCAGGCCCATGCCGCGGCCGCGGATTTTGGTGGAGAAAAAAGGGTCGAAGATGCGATCGCGGAATTTGAGCGGGATCCCGTGGCCGGCATCCTTCACGGCCAGTTCAAACCAGGCGCCATCCGTGAGCAGCGAAAAAAACGACAGATCGGCATCCGACGGTGCGGGTTGGTAGGGCCGTAGGAAGACGTGGATGACGCCCTGCCTGTCCACCATGGACTCGATCGCGTTGGTGATGAGATTGACGAGCACGCGCTGGAGTTGGGCCGGGTCGGCATAGAGCGGCGGGCAATTGGGGGCGATTTCAAAATCCAGACCGATGCCACGCGACAAGATGCCGCTGGTGGCGGTGCGGACGGCATCGACGAGTTCCTGCAGATCCAGCTCGACCGGGTTATGTTCGATGCGGGCCGAGTAGGTGGCGAGTTGCTCGGAGAGATGCAGGGCCAGGTTGCCGGCGGACTCGATGCGCTGGCCGCATTCCTTCGCGCGGGTATCGAGGCTGGGGCTGCGTTGCATCACGGTGTTGTTGCCCAGAATCGCGGCAAGGTAGTTATTCATGTCATGTGCGATGCCGGCGGACATCGTGCACATGCTTTCCATTTTCTGGATCTGAAGCTGGCGGCGCGCATCCGTCTCATCCGAGGCGGCGGCGGGGCTTTGCTGTGGCGACGTCATGGTCATGGGTCCTTGGACGATTTTACAACGGTGGCCGCTTTAACGAGATAGGGCCAGTAATAGCGGGTGTAGGTATAGAGTGAAACGGCGTTAATCAGGAAGGCGAAGGCCTCGGCGAGATAGAGCAGCAGGGGGGGGATGAGCGGCACGGGGCATTCCTCATAGACATACATGGCGCCGAACAGGGGCAGGTTGATGGCGGTGCGCAGTTTGCCGGCCCAGTGGGCCTTGCCGCTGACTTGATAGATGGAGCCGATCGAACGCAGAAATGTGACCCACTGGTCGCGGGTCAGGAAGGCCAGGGTCATGATCAGGATCACGGTGCCATGCACATGGTGGTCTTTTTTTTCGGCGATATAGATCAAGAGCGGGAGGGTGGTCAGGTAAAAAAACTTATCCATCAGCGGATCCGCATGGGCGCCGAACTGGGTTTCGACCTTGTAGCGCCGCGCCAGCAAGCCATCGAAGAGATCGGTGACGGCGGAAAGCACGAGGGCGACGGTGGAGGCCACGAAGAGCCACAACGAGGGATGATGGACATTCCAGAGTGCCCCCACGAAAAAAAGCAGGATCAGAGGAAAGCGCGCGATCGTCAGACAGGTGACGATCGCCAGTTCCCAAGTTTTCTGCAGCATGGGCATTCCTCGCGCGAACCGGCGATCCGCCGTGCCGGCGGAACGCCGCGGCCAACGCCATCAAACGCCAAGCTGGTAGCGCACAAAGCGACGGATTGTGAGTGAGTCCCCGATGGCCTTGCCCTTTTCCTCCAGCAAGGCACGGATGGACAGCTTGGGCTCTTTCACGAAAGCCTGATCAATCAGGCAAATTTCCTGATAGAACTTTTTGATTTTGCCATCGACGATCTTGTCGACGATCTGGGGCGGCTTGCCCACGACCTGCTTGGCGTAGATTTCGCGTTCCGCCTGCAGTTCCGCGGGGTTGACTTCATCCGAGTTCAAATAGCGCGGGTTGGCGGCGGCGACATGGAGGACCACATCGCGCGACACTTCCACGAAGGCCGGGTTCCTGACCGTCTCGGGTTTCTGGCAGGCGATTTCGAGCAGGACGCCGACCTTGCCACCGAGGTGAATATAATTCTGGATAAGCCCGGTGCCCTGGAGGGTGTAGCGCGCATTGCGGCGTACCACGATATTTTCGCCGATCTCCGCGATTTTGGCGTTCACCTCGGCCTGCACGGCATCGGCGAGTGCGCCGTCGGTGGCGAGGGCACGTTTGGAGAGATCCTGGGCAAAGGCAATAAAACCGGGGTTGCGCGCGACGAAATCCGTCTCGCAATTCACTTCCACGAGGGAGACCATGTTGCCATCCGGGCTGCTGGAGGACAGGATCAGGCCCTGGTTGGCGGTGCGCGACGCCTTTTTCGCGGCCACGGCCATGCCGCGTTCGCGCAGCAGGCGGGTGGCTTTTTCCATGTCACCCTCCGCTTCGATCAGGGCGCGCTTGCATTCCATCATGCTGACATTGGTGGCTTCACGCAGCGTTTTGACGAGTTCCGCAGAAATCTCGGCCATTGTTGCTCTCCATTTAGCGATGATTGAAAATCAAATCGCCGCCGGGCCGGACGGTGCGGCGTGAGACGCTGTCACCGGTGGCCCGAATGCGGCGGAATGGGTTATTCCGTTTTTGCCTCAGACGCGGGCTCGGCAGGGGCTGTTGCCGCGGCTTCGTTGGGCGCGGGTTCCGAGGCCGGGGCTTGTGCGGTGGGGGCGCCATCCGTCTTTTTGGCCCGGGCGCGGGAGGCGCCTGGCGCGGGCCGGGCTTCCTCGTCTGGCTTGCGTTTGGGCTTGGCGGCGGCCTTGGCGGCTTCGGCTTTTTCGGTGCTTTCGGCGGTCGCGGCGGCGCGTGCCGCGCGCGACTCCTGGGCTTCAGCTTCCTTCTTGCGGGCGAGCTCGGCCGCGACGCGGGAATATTCCGCATGGGCCTTCTGCATGCGCTCGGCGGCGGCGGTGGCCACGAGGCGAATGGCGCGCAGGGCGTCATCGTTGCCAGGGATCACATAATCGATCGGGTCGGGATCGCAATTGGTATCGACGATGGCCACGACCGGGATCTTGAGGCGCTTGGCCTCCTTCACGGCGATCGCCTCGCGATTGATGTCGACCACGAACAGCGCGCCGGGCAGTTGTCCCATATCGGCGATCCCGAGCAGGTTGCGGTGCAGTTTTTCGAGTTCGTGTCGGATGGCGGAGGCCTCCTTCTTGGGCAGGCTCGCCATGTTGTCCTTTTGAATCATGCCCTCGATTTCGCGCATGCGCTTGATGCGCGAGCGGATCGTGGTGTTGTTCGTGAGGGTGCCGCCGAGCCAGCGCTGTGTGACGCAAGGCTGCGAGCACTGGGCCGAGGTTTCCTTGATAATCTGCTGGGCCTGCTTCTTGGTGCCCACGAAGAGCACGCGCTGGCCGGAGATCACGATCTCGTACAAGAAGTCCAGGGCTTCCTGGAGCTTGGTGAGACTTTGTTCCAGGTCGACGATGTGGATGCCGTTGCGCTTTCCGAAGATGAAGCGCTTCATCTTGGGGTTCCAACGTTTGGTCTGATGGCCGAAGTGAAGACCCGCTTCGAGCAGGTCACGAACACCGAGGCCCTGTTGGGCCGTTTGAGACGATGGCACTGCTGACTCCTTTGTAATTGGACGCTCGCGCTTTCACATTGGAAAGTCGTCGCCGACGTCCTTAATCCGCTCTGGCGCAACCGAATGACGGTTGTGCCATCGCTTCCGTTTCCCTTTCCGACCTGTCCGTTGACGGGGCGGGGTGAAAACCCAATAGCCAGCGACAATAGGATAATGGTGGGGGGGGTGCAAGGGGAAAGGGGGCGATTGACGATTGAAGATTGCAGATTGATGATTGCGGAAGTGGGCTGGGAAGCTGGACTTTTGGGCTTTATGCCGTTGGCATGGGGAGCTATCGTTCGACGCTTATGACAGCAAAACATTTCATGGCGCGGAATGAATTGGCGGAATGGAAGGCGTTGGATGCGCATGCGGCGGGGATGCGCGGGGTGCATTTGCGGGACCTGTTTCAGCGCGACCCGGGGCGGGCGGGGCGCTATTGCGTGGAAGCCGCGGGGCTGACGCTGGATTTTTCGAAAAACCGCATCACCGATGAGACCCTGAAGCAGCTGCTGGGGCTGGCCGGGGCGTGTGACGTGGCGGGCGCGCGGGATGCGATGTTCCGCGGCGAGAAAATCAACCGCACGGAAGATCGCGCGGTGCTACATGTGGCGCTGCGGCATCGGGGGACGACGCCGATTCTGGTGGACGGGCAAGACGTGATGCCGGCGGTGCGGGCGGTGCTGGGCAAGATGGCGGGCTTTGCGCGGGCGGTGCGCAGTGGCGAATGGCGCGGGCATACGGGCAAGCGCATCCGAAACGTGGTCAACATCGGCATTGGCGGATCGGACCTTGGTCCGGCGATGGCATATGAAGCGCTGAAGCCGTACAGCCAGCGCGAGCTTGTGTTGCGCTTCGTCTCCAATGTGGATGGAACGCATCTGGCGGAGCAAACGCGGGATCTTGATCCGGCGGAGACCTTGTTCATCGTGGCTTCCAAAACCTTTACGACACAGGAGACCATGACCAACGCGCTCTCCGCGCGGGTCTGGCTGCTGGCGGGACTCAAGGATGAGGCGGCGGTGGCGCGGCACTTCGTGGCGGTCTCGACCAACACCGATGACGTGCGCGCGTTCGGGATCGACACGGCGAACATGTTTGAATTTTGGGATTGGGTGGGGGGGCGCTACTCGCTGTGCTCGGCGGTGGGCCTGCCGCTGATGGTGGGGATCGGGCCGGAGGCGTTCGAAGAATTACTCGACGGATTTTATGCGATGGACCGTCACTTTGCGGAGGCGCCGCTGGAAAAAAATCTGCCGGTGATTCTGGCGCTGCTCGGCGCGTGGTACAACAACTGGTTTGGCGCGGAAACGCATGCGGTGCTGCCCTACGATCAATATCTACAGCGGTTCGCCGCGTACCTGCAGCAGTTGGATATGGAGAGCAACGGCAAGGGTGTGGACCGCGAAGGGCGGCGCGTGGCGTACCAGACGGGGCCGGTGGTGTGGGGCGAGCCGGGGACGAACGGCCAGCACGCATTCTACCAGCTCATTCACCAGGGAACCAAGCTCATCCCTGCGGATCTGATCGGGTTTTGCCGGTCACAAAATCCCATTGGCGACCACCACGACAAGCTGATGGCCAACCTGTTCGCGCAGGCGGAGGCGCTGGCGTTTGGCAAGACGACGGAGGCCGTGCTGAAGGAGGGGGTGCCCGCGGCGATGGCGCCGTTCCGGGTCTTCGAGGGGAACCGTCCCACGAACATGATTCTGGCGGATGCGCTGACACCGACCGTGCTGGGGGCATTGATTGCGTTGTACGAGCACAAGGTGTTCGTGCAGGGAATTCTGTGGGACGTCCACTCATTCGATCAGTGGGGCGTGCAGCTTGGCAAGGTGCTGGCGGGGAAAATTTTTGAGGAGTTGCGGGGGGTGGGGGCGCCCGCGGCGGCGCATGACGCTTCAAC
>CAMFEP010000122.1 GCA_945949405.1 Kiritimatiellales bacterium | reverse complement strand
CATGGTCATGCCATACCCCAGCACGATCATGCCCACCACCAGCCATAACCCCATCTCCCGGCGGCGACGCCACACCGCCGCCAGGCCCAGTGCCAAGACCATTGCGGTGAGCGCGGCGCGCATCGGCGTCTGGCCCCAGGCAAAATTGGTAAGAAAATACAGGCCATCCGGGTCGAACAGTTTGACGCCACCCACATGATATTTTGCGTTCCCATATGACATTCCACGCTGCGCAATCCAGGCTGAACCCGATTTCCAAAGCGGATGCGCCATGACCACCGTGGTGATGACCACCATGATCCCCACGGGAATCAACGCCCGCCGCCCCACCCCACGCCAATGCGCGATACAGGGCGCGGCAAAGGCCAGCATCACCAAGCCCACGAAGGGCCAGGCCGCGATGCTGGAGCGCGCCATCAGGATCATCGCCACCGCCAGCAGCACATACAACGTCACGCCAGGCTTGCGGTCGGCACGCACCGCATCCAGCACGGCCAGCACCACCACCAGCCCCAGCGCGAATCCCGTCACACTCAAGATATAGGGATAGGCCTCCATGGAGCACTGGATGTGGACGGGATTGATGGCAATCAACCCCGCAGCCAGCAATCCGCCGCCCACGCCGAACAACCGCCGTCCCGCCAAAAACATCAGGGGGATGCAGAGAATCCCCAGCAAAGCGCCTGGCAATCGGATCGCCGCCGGAGTCGGCTCAAGATGAAACGTTTCCTGCAAACCCTTGATCATGGCCGGCAGCAACACCATCATGGGAATGTCTTTGACCTCCCCGCGCAGAATGCCCCATGCCGATGTGCCACGCTGGCAGAAATGCAACATCTCCAACTCATCGCCGGGAAGCCCGCGATCGCCGAGGTGCGCGAGGCGCAACCACGCGCCAACCGCGGTGATCAGCGCAAGCAGCACCCATGGTGCCCAGGCAGGCCAGCGCCGGGAAGAAACTGAAGTTTCGGGTTGATCCGTCATGAATGCCTGTTGCCAAAGACTGGGCCGAAGACTCTCAAGTTATGCAGGCAGGTGGACAACTGTCAACGCATTAGGATTCGTTCGTGGCGGACAAATGCCGGCAAACCCAATGGATTGTGGTCATGCACGGACTCACCACGGAGGCACGGAGACACGGAGCAGCCCGCACTTGTCGCGGATCGCTTCCAAACAAAACCGTTGCGCGGATTTTTCGCAAGGCGCGTAACCGGCATGAAGCCCCGTCGGGGACCAAGACCACGCGCCCTGCGAAAAATCCGCGCAACACTCATTCGGGAGCAAGCGGAGGAGGAAGGAGCAATCCTCTCCGTGCCTCCGTGTCTCCGTGGTGAGTCCGCACTTCTGCCACATTCGTAGGAGTCACTGGAGTCGATATAGGCCCCCAGTTTATCATTTCGGCAGGTGCACCATCGGAAACATGCCGGGACGATACAAACGCACGAGAAATTTGAGCGGCGAATAGAGCAGGCGCAGGCGCACGAGGGCCAGAAACATCTGCACCGAGGCGCGCCCGACTTCCAGCTTGGAGCCCTCGACGTCGCTCCACGTGGTCGGAATTTCCACGATGCGCCCGCCGGCGCGCTTGATCTGATAAAGCAAATCCACATCGAAGGCCCAGCGCGTGATTCCAAAATGCGGCAACAGCGGCAACAGCGCGTCGCGCCGCATCAACTTGGCGCCGCATTGCGTGTCCGTAAGCCGCAGGCCAAAGAGCATCCGCACCTGCCCGTTGAACAGGCGCGAGGCAATCCGCCTTTGCAAGGTCTGCCGCGGGCTGACCCTGGCGCCGGGCGCCCAGCGCGAAGCGATGATCGCGGCGGCATCGCCAATTTGTGTGACCAAATCATCGAACGCCTCGGGTGGCGTGGCGCCATCGGCGTCCACAAAACCGATCAAGTCGCCGCGCGCCTCGCGAAATCCCAGAATCAACGCCCCACCCTTGCCCACGTTCCCCGGCTCTACGATGCAGCGCATCCCGGCATGGTCACGCGCGTAGCGCTGCACCACCGCCGCGGTCCCATCGCGGGAACCGTTCACGACCACGATGATTTCCACCTGATCACCATAACGCCGTGAGAAAAAGGGCAGGAATTGATCCAACATGCGCCCGATGCGGGATTCTTCATTGTAGGCGGGCACCACGATGGAAAGCTTCATCCACAGGCATTATTGCCACAACCCGCCGGGGTCGACAAAGGTAATTAAATATCCGGCATCAATCCGCGCGTAAGATCTTGCGATATTGTGGCTTATGCCGGTGCTGACGGCTCGGCACAGCCTTGCCCTCCAGGTGCTTATTCCAGGAGCCTCTTGATCACCCCAATGGAGGGCGAGCCTGTGGCGAGCCGTCTGTGAAGCACCGTGACCACGCGTCGCACGGCTCGCGGGACGCTCGCGCTCCAGTTGGTGGCATCATGGGACGGGTGATCTTTCCGATTGGAGGGCGAGCGTCCCGCGAGCCGGCTTGGATGAATGACACGCATGTAGCACAAATGACTGGTTATTTGGCTTTAACGGCGCTCCGTCTGGCCCTCCTTTTGAACTTCAAGTTCGCCAAACTGCAATGGCGACGGGTCGTGCTGTGAATCCCGCTCCACGCGGGATTCAAATCCCCATCCGTGCCATCCGTGTAATCCGTGGATTCCGAATTCGAAAAGACCTGTTTTTCATCCAACTACACCATATATTGCGATTGCGCCGACGCCTGCCCCCATGATATAGAGGCACAAAATGCGGCGGGAAAGCAGTTTCCGGGGGAGATTTCCGTGTATCTAAAAGCACTCGACATGGTCGGCTTCAAGAGTTTTTCCGACAAAACCCACTTGGATTTTGAGCCCGGCATGACCGCCATCGTGGGCCCCAACGGCTGCGGCAAAAGCAACATTTCCGATTCCTTGCGCTGGGTGCTCGGCGAGCAAAGCGCCAAGGCTCTGCGCGGCTCGAAGATGGAAGACTGCATCTTCAACGGCACCGATAGCCGCAAACCGCTGGGCATGGCCGAGGTCAGCGTCACCTTTGCGGAATGCGAAGGCGTGCTCAACACCGAGTTCAACGAAGTCACGGTGACGCGGCGCGTTTTCCGCTCGGGCGAAGGCGAATACCTGATCAATAAAACCCCCTGCCGCCTGAAGGACATCCAGCGCCTTTTCATGGACACCGGCATCGGAACCTCCTCCTACTCCATGCTGGAGCAAGGCCGCATCGATGCCATTTTGAGCGCCCGCCCCGAAGACCGCCGCGAAATTTTCGAGGAAGCCAGCGGCATCACCAAATTCAAGGCGGACAAGAAGGAAGCCATCCGCAAACTGGAGCACACCGAAGCCAATTTGCTGCGACTTTCGGACGTGATCCGCGAAGTGAAACGCCAGATCGGTTCGCTCCAGCGCCAGGCGGGCAAGGCTCGGCGCTACAAGGCCCTGCAGGAGGAATTGCGCAAGATCGACATCTACGTCACGCGCGAACGCCTCGATTCCTCCGCCCGGGAAATCGCCGAGATTGAAGCGCGCCTCGCCACCCTCACCCAGAATCAGGAATCGCTCCAGCGCGAGGTTAAGGATTTCGACAAGGAAAGCGCGGAGCGTCGCGAAACCCTGATGGCCACGGAGCACGAAATTGGCACGGTTCTGGAAGCCGGGGTGCAGGCTCGCAGCCGCCTCGACCACACGCGCGAATTGATCACGATGAATCGCCAGCGCATCGCGGAATACCGCACCCTGAGCGAACGCGATTCCCAGGAAATCGACCAGACAAGCCGCCAACTCGACGAACAGCGCCGCGCGCTGGCCGCGCAGGAAACGCACATCGCCGACGCACGCCAGGAACAAACCCGCGCCGATGAAGAATGGCGCGCGGCATCCGCTCGGCTCGACCAGCATCGCGAACAGGTCGAGCGTCTGCGCGCCAGCATCCAGTCACTACGCGAGGAATCCGTCGAAACGGAAAGCGTGTCTTCGCGCCTTCAAAACCAGATCATCGAACTTGAATCCCGCGAACGCGCCACCATTCTCCAACGCGAACGGCATGCGGCCGAAAAATCGCAACTGGCGCGCGTGGTGGAAAATTTCGGCGCCCGGCAGGGCGGCATCCAGCAGGAATTGAACGCCCTCATTGAGCGGGTGACCGCGGATGAGCAGCAGCGTACCACCTTGGAAGCCGAACGCGCCACCCGCCAGAGCGCCCTCGATGCCGCGCGCCAGGAAGCCGCACAGCTGGACCGCGAAGCCGCCGGACTCGAAGCGCGCATCGATGTGCTCCACGAGGGCGAGGCCAGCGGCGATGGGTTTCCCGCAGGCGCCCGCCAGCTCCTGCGCGGCGCGGATGAACTCCAGATCGACCGCCGCCAGATCGTGGGTTCCCTCGCCGAATCCATCGATGTGGACCCCGCCTATCGCGTCGCCCTCGAAACCGCGCTGCGCGCTTGGCTGGATGCCGTGGTCGTGCGCGATGCCGCCTATGCCCGCGAAATCGCCGCCTGTCTCGTGGCCGGCGGTCATGGCGCCGCCCGTTTGCTGACTCTGGGCGATGCCCGGAAGGACGGCTCTGCACAAGCAGGCGGCGATCGCCTGTTGGCGCATATCACCTGTGAGCCGGAGCTGCGTGCCACGTTGGAACAATTGATCGGGAACGTCATCGTGGTCGATGCCCTGACCGCAATCCCCCATCCCGCGCCGGCGGGTTCGGCCTATGTGACGCAAAACGGCATCCTCGTCGGCAGCGATGGGCGCGTGGAGATCTGGATGCCGGAAGGTGAATCCGCCAGCCCCTTGGCGCGACACCGGGTACTGACGACAAGCCGCGAAGAATTATCCGGGCTGCAAACCCGCGCCATCGCCTGCCGTCAGCGCATGGACGGCATCGTCCAGGAGCTCGAAGTCTTTTCACGGCAGCTCCATGAGCATCATCAGCGCTTGAACGACAGCCGCCGCGCCCAGGCCCAAAAGGAAGGCGAGGCCCACACGGTCGCCCGCGAAGCACAGGACGCCGCGCAACGCCTCGAAACCGTGACGTGGGAATTGGATGAGTTGGCGAAGCGCGATCACTCCGGCCACCAGGAACGCATGGACATCGCCCAGCGGATTGAGCAGCTTCAGAACCAGCGCCGCCAGTTGGCAAGCGACGTGTCCACGCATACACAGACACTGCGGCACCTCGAAGACGAGCAAGCGGGCCTGCAAACGCAGGTCACCGACCTACGCATCCGCCACGAAGGCCTGAACCAACGGGTCACCCACTTGGGCGCCCAGCATGACTCGACCGCCAACCGTATCCAGGATTTGGAGTCTGCGCTTGCCGGCCGCACACGCGGTCTTCAGGAATATGCGGAAAACATGCGCAAGCTTGCGGAATCCGTCGGCACCGCCGAGGGCGAGATTGCCCCCATGGAGGAGACCGTCATGGAGAACCGGCGCAAGGCGGACGAACTTCAGGCACGGCGCCAGGCACAGGCAACGGAAATCCGCGCCACCGAGGATTTGCTGTCCAAAAAGCGTGCGATTCTGGACGAAGTCCGCGAAACACGCTCGGAAACGGAAATCCAGCTCACGGAACAGCGCATGCGCCGCCAAAATCAGGTTGAGCGCGTGACTTCCGACTACGGCGTCACCACGGATCAACTTGCCGCGGAAGCCGCACCCGAATGGCCGGAGGGTGAGGAACCTCCGTCCTTTGAATCGCTGGATACCGCCGTGGCCGAACTGCGCACCAAGCTGGATGCCATGGGCCCCGTCAACCTCGTGGCAATCGAGGAATACCAGGAACTGGAAGAACGCCACGGGTTCCTGACGGCCCAGGAACTGGATCTGGTCAACGCCAAGCAGCAGCTTTCCGAGATGATTCGCAAAATCAACCGGACCACATCGGAAATGTTTAGTACGACCTTCCAGAAGGTAAATGAGAATTTCCAAGGCACCTTTACCAAACTTTTCAACGGCGGATCGGCCAAACTCGTCCTGGTAAATGAGGAGGACGTCCTGGATTGCGGCATTGAAATCATCGCCCGTCCTCCGGGCAAACGGCTGCAGAATGTCTCGCTCCTCTCCGGCGGAGAACGAACGATGACCGCCGTGGGGCTGCTCTTCGCAATCTACATGATCAAGCCCAGCCCCTTCTGCGTGCTGGACGAGCTGGAC
>CAMFEP010000121.1 GCA_945949405.1 Kiritimatiellales bacterium | reverse complement strand
GCAACTCGCGGCTGGACCACAATGCCACGCTGGCGATTTTATTCACCGCGGCGTTTGGCGCGGGGCTGCTCGTGCTGCAGCGCATTGGGCTGTATGTGCGCATCGAGGATTATCTCTTTGGAAATATTTTGGGGCTTTCCGATTTCGATCTCTGGTTCTCGTTCGGCACGGGGCTGGTGACGATCGTGCTGTTGCTGGCGCTGCAGCGTCCATTGCTGCTTTTTTTATTCTCACGCGAGGTGGCGGAAACGCAGGGCGTGCGCGTGAATCTATTGGATTACCTGCTTGCGGCGCTGCTGGTGTTCACGATGATCACGTCCTTGCAGGCGGTCGGCGCGATGCTGACGCTGGGGCTGCTCGTGGCGCCGGCGGCGACGTTGTATCTGTTCGTGGAATCGCCGCGCGTGATCATGTGGGGCGGGGGTGTGATGGGCGCGGCGGTGTCGGTGCTGGCGGTGTTTTTATCGAACTGGCTCAACGTGCAGACTGGCGCGGCGATCGTGCTGTTACTGGGGTTGGTGTTCGTGGTGGGCTTTGTGGTGAGCCCGCAGTATGGCTTGGTGGCGAAGATCCGAGGGCGGATGCGGCCGGCGCATGGGCGGTGATGGGGGTGGATTGGTGGCGCATCAGGGAATGCGGTGTGCGCTTGGTGCGAATCTGGATCGCGATCCGCCTTCGCCCATATAGCTACGGCGGACAAGTCTTGCCTCATCTGCGGCGTTGCTCAGGGCGGGGCATACAAGGAGTATTGCCCCGCCCATCGCGCCTTGCGGCTGAAGCAAACGATACACAGCGACAGAATTCATTGCGCACGCGGGAGGGCGACGCCGCGGGAATCGGGCTCGTGTAACTCGCCCCTCCCACATGGACATACGACGTTGTGTATAGCGATCCAGATTCGCATCCAGCCTACGGCGGGCAAGCTTCGCTGACTTGGGCGATTTCGGAGAAGAAGAAACGGAGAACTGGTTCAACCCAGCGTGTCGGGTTCGAGGTGGACGACGACATCCTGGACGGGGAGGTGGGAGGCCATGAGCTGGTCTTTGACGACGTGGCCGATTTCGTGGCCGCGTTGCACCGTAAGGCTGCCATTCACGGTGACGTGCAGATCCATGAGAAGGCCCAGGCCGCTCTTGCGGATGCGGCATTTTTCCACATGCATCACGCCGGGAACGGTCTCGGCAATGGCGCGGACCTGATTTTCGACCTCGACTGGGGCGGCGGCATCCATGACTTCGTTCAGCGCCGGGCGCATCAGCCGCAAGGCATTGCCGACGATGATGGCGCAGGCGATGAGGGCGGCCCAGTCATCACTGGATTCGTAGCCCGGACCGCCGACGAGGGAGATGGCGATGCCGATGAAGGCTGCGCCTGAGGTGAGGGCGTCGGCACGGTGGTGCCAGGCGTCGCCCTTGAGGGCGATGCTTTCCAGCGAAGCACCGGCGCGGCTGACCTTGCGATAGAGGGTTTCCTTGATTGCGATGGTCACGGCGAGGACGATCAGCGTATAGGCCGCGGGGGCGTGGTGGGGCGCGAGGATTTCGCGGATGCTGTGCGTCGCGATCAGGGCGGCGGAGGCGAAGAGAAAGAGGGCCGACACAAAGCCGGCGAGCGATTCGGCCTTGCCGTGACCATAGGGGTGGGAGCGATCGGGCGGGCGGGCGGCGACGCGCAGGCCGCTCCAGACGATCAGTGAGGTCACGATGTCGGTGGTCGATTCGATGCCATCGGCGATCAAGGCATACGACTTGCCGTAATAGCCGGTGGTGATTTTGACGGCGGCGAGAATGGCGTTGATCAGGATTGCCAGGCGGGCAAGGGCGAGGCCTTGTGAAACGGTGACCATGGGGATGGGGATTGAAGCTGGCGGACGGCGGGGGCGTCAAGGCGGAATGAGGCGCATCAAGGAACGCGGTGTGCGTTTGGTGCAAATCTGCCATTCCATATTCGCATCCCTCCTGTGTCGGGCAGCCAAACGCACACCGCACTTGCCATCGCACTTCGCGGACTCGCGCGATTTCGGATTGGTAAAGATGCCGCCACTTGACCGGGGGCGTGGCTTGTTTTATGACGTGGGCGTATGACTGGGAGCAAGCTGGAGATTGTTTGTGGGGCGTGCGGGGCGGAGGCGTTGCTGCGACGCGAAGCGGTGTATGAGGGATTTCGCAAGACCGGGGAGCGGCTGATTTGTTCCGCGTGCGGGCATGTGTACGATTCGGAAGAGGAAGTGCCGTTCAAGCATGGCGAGAAACCCCGGGTTTTTACGGAGGCCGATCGTTCGGCTGAGGTGAAAATATTTGCGCCGGAGGAACACGCGCGCAACTGCCGGTACTGCAAAAACTACGTGGTGAATCCCTTCACGCAGTGGTGCAGTTTGCACAAGCGTGACGTGGAGGCCACGGATGTTTGCGACAAGTTCACGCGCAAACCACCGCCGCCGAAAAAGCCGGAAGCTCCGGTCAAGAAGCCCGGGTTGCCTTGAAGCCGCGCTGGCGCTGGGCTTCGTAGAGGAGAATCGTCGCGGCGCTGGCTACGTTGAGTGAATCCGCCTGGCCGAGCATGGGGATGCGCACCTGCACGTGGGCGGCCTGCTGCCAGGCCTCGCTCAAGCCATATTGTTCCGTGCCGACGACGATGGCAGTGGGGCGGGTGAGGTCGACTTCCGTATAGAGGGATTCGGCGGCAGGCATGGCGGCGACGAGCTGGATGTCGCGGGCTTGCAGCCAGGCGAGGGTTTCCTCGGTGGGTGCTTCCACGACCGGCAGCGAGAAGAGGGTGCCGATGCTGGCGCGCACGACGTTGGGATTATAGATGTCCGTGCAGCGGTCGCTGACGAGAACGGCATGGACGCCCGCGGCGTCCGCCGAGCGCAAGATGGTGCCGAGGTTGCCGGGTTTCTCGATGGCTTCGGCGACGATCACGAGGGCCGGGGTGGGAACTTCCAGCGTGGCGAGGGCGAGGCGGGGCTGGCGGGCGACGGCCAGGAGTCCATCGGGGCGATCGCGATAGGACATTTTCTGGAAGACGCCGGAGGCGCACTCGAACAAGATCACGCCGCGCTCGGCGCAACGGGCGATCAAGGCGGGCTCGTTGGTTCCCTGATACAGCTCGGGAGCGAAATAGAGTTCTTCCGGAAAAAAGCCATTGTCGAGGGCGCGTTTGACCTCGCGATAACCTTCGATCAGGAGCAAGCCCAGCTCATCGCGATGCGAGCGCTGGCGCAGTTTGACGGCCTGCTTGACGTGCGGGTTGGTGAGGCTGGTGATAAGGGTTGGCATGAAACCGTGCCCAAACGGTCACGGGAACACCAGACTAATTTTCGCAGAAGCCGTGCTTGAGTTTGCATCAACCACCGAGAGAAACACGGTTTCGTTTGTTGATTGCGAATTGGTATTTGAATAGGTGTAGGTCACAGCAATTCCCGTTGTCGAGGAAAGCGTGCCACGCGACGTGCTGCCAGACTGAAGCCACTGATAGGGGGCCGTTCCGCCAGATACAACAAATGATTGAGCCTCGGAGGGATCGAGTGAAACGGCTGACGGTGAAATGCTGACTGCTGACGGCCCGGGTTCCGGCCCGGGTGGCGGTACGACGGTGGGGAGGTGCTCGATGATGGCCTCGGCGGTGTCGATGAAGCCGGAGTCAACCACGGTGGTGTTGGTCGAGCCGTCGGTGGTCGACGTGGTCTGGCGATCCGTGCCGACGGTGGAGGTGACGGTGAGGTGTTGGATGACGGAACCCGAGGAGGTCGAGTTGGAGTCGGAGCCTGTACTTCCATTGAAGCGGCTGGTGTAGGTGGTGGTGGGGCCTTCGCGGCGGGACAAGACACCGAGGGAGGGGTCTGACAGGGTCCAAGTGTAGCTGAAGCCGCCGGTGGCGGTGAATTCCTGAGTCTGGTTGACGCGCAGGCCGATGGCGTGGGGTTCGACGCGCAGGCCGTTGGCTTCCGCGGATTGCGTTTCGCAGCCGGTTTGCAGGACAACGGCGCCGAGGGTCAAGGCAATGACGAGCAGGGAGAAGGTGAGTTTCATTTCGCATTGGCATCTTACGAGATGGGGGGATAGGATGTCAAATCATGCAGTCTAATGGAGAAACCATGTTTTTCGGAAACGTTCAACGTCCAACGTCCAACTTTCAACGGCGAAAAGTCGGATTTTTCTTCGCGGTAGTCCTGGCGCTCCTCGGTTTTGGGAGCATGGTGCGGGCGGCGGAAAGTGTGCTGCTCGATGGCGTGGCGGCGCATGTGAATCAGCATGTCATTACGATTGGCGATGTGCTGATGGCTATGGAGCCGGAGCGGCGGCAACTGATCGTGAAGTACAACGGATCGGCTTTGCAGGGCAAGCTGGACGACGCCTATCACGAGACATTGGACGGCTTGATCGAGCGTTTTGTGGTGCTGGATTCGTACGAAAAGGGCAAGGGACGCATTCCCGACTGGGCGGTGGACAAGCGCGCGGATGAAGTCATCCAGGATTCATTCGAGGGGGATCGCTCGGCGTTGCTCGATGCGCTGGCGGTGGAGGGGATGACCTTTGCGGACTGGCGCAAGAAGATCGAACAGCAGATGATCGTGGCGTCCATGCGCAGCACCAGCATTGAGCAGAGCAGCACGATTACGCCCGAGGAGTTGCAGGCCTACTACGCGGAACACCGGGACACTTACGTGACGCCGACCCGGGTGCATCTGCTGTTGATCGCGCTGGAGCGGGGCGCGGATTCGATGACCAACGGCGCATACCGGGTCACGGCCGAGACCGTGCTGGCGAGGCTGCAGGGCGGCGAGGATTTTGGCGCGGTGGCGCGCGAGGTGTCGACGGGGCGCAAGGCGTCGGAGGGCGGCGACTGGGGCTGGGTGGATCCGGCGATTCTACGGCCGGAGCTGGCGCAGGCGTTGGAGACGCTCGAGCCGGGCGCGGTCAGCGAGGTTATCGCGACGGACGGCGAATTTTACATTGTGAAGCTGGTTCAGCGTGAGGAGTCCACGATCCGCGGCTTCGCGGATGTCCAGGGCGAGATTGAAAACAAACTCAAATTTGAGCATGCCCAGGCCGGCTACAAGTCCTGGGTTGCGCGCCTCAAGCTCGACGCCTACGTGAAGGTCTTCGACGTGAATTTGTTCTAGGTGCAAGGGAAGTCTTCTCGCCGAGGCGCGGAGAGCGCGGAGCGCCGTCCCTACCCGGGGCATGACCAACAGGGCGGCCAGGCGGCCGCCCCTCCCGTTGACTTGCGAATGATAGGGCCGTGCATGAATGATCCCGATGTGTTGCGGCCGAGTGTGGTGCGGCAGGTGTTGCAGGAGCTGGCGTTTCGGCCGCGCAAGGCCCTTGGGCAGAACTTTCTCATCGATCGCAACATCCTTGATCTGATCATGGACGCTGCGGGAGTGCAGCCGACGGATGCGGTCTTGGAAATCGGCCCGGGGCTGGGGGCCATCACCGGGCGGCTGGTGGAGAGCGCCAGGCGGGTGGTGGCGGTGGAGAAGGACGAGCAGCTGCATGCGTTCCTGCAAACGCAGTTTGCGCAGGCGGCGAATTTCCAGTTGATCCTGGCCGACATGCTGAAGATCAAGGTGGATCAGTTCGCGTGGCCGGTGACCGGGGTGATGACCTTCGACCGGGTCGTCTCCAATCTACCCTACGCGGTGGGCACGCGCATTCTGGTGGACCTTGTACAGGCGGAGCGCGCGCCGCAGACGATCGTGGTGACGGTTCAGAAAGAAGTCGGCGAGCGGCTGGTGGCGGGGCCGGGCACGCCGGAGTATGGGTTGCTCTCGATCTGGGTCCAGCAGGCCTATGATGTGGAATTGATCCACACGGTGGGGCCGCGCTGTTTTTTGCCGGAGCCGGAAGTACGCTCGGCGATTATGCGGCTCCAGCGCCGGGCGGGGGCTGTGCGGGCTTCCGCGGCATTTTACAAGCTGACGCGCGCTGGTTTTGCGCAACGCCGCAAGCAGGTGGTGCGTTCGCTGGCAGGCGAGGGACGCGCGGTGGAACAGATACGGGTGGCGCTGGAGGCGGTGGGGGTCATCACCACGGCGAGGCCGGAGAATTTGACAGCGGAACAGTGGGTGGAGATGGCGCGGCGGCTGGGATAGGCGGGGAATTCGGAAACTTCCAACTTTCAACTACCAACTCTCAACTTTGAAGTTTGGAGCAAGCAAATGCCGGTTGCATTTGGGCGCTTGGCACAAGCGCCCCTACATCTGA
>CAMFEP010000120.1 GCA_945949405.1 Kiritimatiellales bacterium | reverse complement strand
TACCGCGCGCCGGATACGTTCGGACGGTTGCTGGGGTATGGGATCACGGTGATGATTTTCATGCAGGCGGCGATCAACATCGGGGTGGTCACAGGCTGTCTGCCCACGAAGGGGCTACCCTTGCCATTCATCAGTTACGGTGGATCGAGCCTGATCGGGGCGTTGACGTGTTTCGGGTTGTTGTTGAGCATTGCGCGCCTTGGCAGCGAGCAGCCGGATGAGGTCAGTCGTTCGGTGAAAGATCGCGCGCGGAGTTTTTGATCTCCCGCAGAGACGCAGAGCGGATCGGATGCGGATTTTTTTGGCCGAATCGGTGAGAGGCCGATTCGGCGCGGAATCTGACCAGAAAGTACGATGAGTACGGCACGACATCTTGTAATGGCGATTTTGTGCGGGGCCTTGTGCGTGGTGGGGGCGGGGTGCGGGGGCAAACCGCAGGATGTGGCGGCCGCGCTGGCCGAGGCGACGGCGCGGCTGGAGCGCGGCGATGCGGCGGGGGCGGAGAAGGTTTATGCCAAGGCGATGGCGAATCCGGGTTTGGCGGACGGGCGGGGAAAACTTTTCGAGGGCTGGCTGAAGGTACTCGCCGGGCACGGGCGCCTGGAGGACGCGCAGCAGTTGTATCACGACGTGGCGCCAGGTAATCCCACGCTGGCCGCGGCGGGATTTGATGTGCTGGCGAGGCACATGGCTTCCTTACAGGAATGGGGCGGTCTGGCGGCGTGGATGGAGGCCTTACTGGACGAACCATTACCACCGGAAATGCTGGAGCGTGTCTGTCTGGTACACTTGGAGGCCAGTTTGCGCCACGGCGATTTGGGGCCGGCGATCCAGTTGATGCCGAGGGTGATGCAGCGTCTTCCGCCCGCATCCGCGCGGCATGTCTTTGGCATGTTGCGCCAGATGCTGTTTTCTTCCCAGTCTCGGACGGCATTGGATGGTTTTTTGGCGACGCTGCGCAAGGAGGTGGGCGACAATCCGGATTGGAAAAGTTTTATTCTGTTGTCGGCGTTGTCCCTGGATGTGTTCGATGCGGGGTGGGACGATGCGGAGGCGCGTTTTGCTGAACTGGCGGAGCGGGACGATGAGACGGCAGCACGCGACGGGCTGGCCATGCTGTTGCAGGGCTTTTTCGGGGCGGGAGAAGAGGCGCGGCTCGATGCGCGTTGCGCGCAGGTGCTTGAGGCGTATCCCCGGAAGCCGTTGCTCCTGATGGAGGCCGCGTACCGCTGGCTGCAGCAGGCGCGCCGCGCGGGCGGGCCGGCGGTGATCGTGATGCGGCTGCAACGGATTGCCGACAGCGCAGTGCCCGCCGATTTTGTTTTGAAAATGTATGGCGACTGCCTGTACGAGGTGCTGGGCCGGGAAGATCGCGAACCGGCACGTGCGATGGTGGCGCTGGGGCAGGCGCTGCATTCGCAATTGGCGGCGCCCGGCGACAGGGCGGGGATGCAGGCCATGATCTTCGATGCGGCCTTCGTGGCCGGCGACTACGCGCTGGTGCTGGCGCAACTGGATGCGGGGATGGCGGAGCGCGATGCCGAATGGCATGCGATGGCGCGCAACAAAGTTCTGGCCCACCAAGCGCTGGAAAACGGGAACATGGCAGAAGCCGCCGCGCGTTTCAGCGTTTTCATGGCGGAAATCGAGCGCACATGGACGGGGCCCACGGCGGATCCCAGCAGCGGCCTGACCTATTCGCGGGAAATGGCGATGGGTTTTAATGCGCGTCGTATTGGTGACATTTTCAACAAGATGGGCGCCACCAACGAAGCCGCGGTGTCCTACGCGGACGCGCGGGGGTATTTGGACGCGGCGCTGATTACCTTGGAGACGAACGCCGCGGAGCATGCGTTTGTGACGAATCAGTTGGGGCAACTGCCGCAGTGAAGAATTCAGCTACCATAGCTTAACGCCACGAAGCCGCGGCGAAACCGGATTTGCCGCAAAAAGGCGCAAAAGGCGCAAAATACGGCGCGGTAACGGATGACCCATGACTTCTGACCATCCTACTTGGCGAGAGCGGGTGGCGTATCCGGGGGTGCGGGTGCTGATTGTGGCCAACGTGGCCATGTTTGCGGTGCAAATGCTCACGGGCGGGGATTTCGGCTGGTTTCTGACCAGTCACCTGGGGCTAAGCCGCGAAGGCGTGCTGGGGCACGGGTGGATTTGGCAGTTCATCACCTACCAGTTTTTGCATGATGAACGCATGTGGCTGCACATTGTGTTCAACATGATGATGCTGTTCAGTTTTGGGCGTGATTTCGAAATGTTGGTGGGGACGACGCGCTTGGTCGCGCTTTACCTGGTCTCGGGGATCCTCGGCGGCGCGGGCTGGCTGTTGATCAGCGGCAGTGGGGATTCCCTGTGCATTGGCGCCTCGGGGGCGGTGTGTGGCGTGGCGGCGGCGTTCGCGGCGATTGATCCGAAGCGCGAGATGACCTACATCCTGTTTCCGATTCCCTGGCCGATCACGATGAAGACCCTGACGATGGTGCTGCTCTTCGCGCTCGGTTCCGTGATCATGCTGGTGGGGTTTCACAGTACCATTGCACATGCGGCGCATCTTTCCGGCGGTCTGGTGGGATACGCGTATGGGTATCATGTGCGCAGGCGCATGAAACCTGGCCTGGGGTTCGATCAGCCCGCGCTGCCACGCGACACGCGTCCGGATCAGGCCGAGGTGGACCGAATTCTGGAGAAAATCAATTCGCAGGGCATCGACAGCCTGACACGCCGCGAGCGCGATATGCTGGATCGCGCCAGCCGGGGGTGAGGGGGGGGCGCCGCCAGACCGGAATCTTCACCACAAAGAACACGAAGGGCACGAAGTTTGGCGGCGGTCGCGGGATTGCCGGGGACAGGCGATGTAGATGGTTGCGCGTGGAGGCCCTTTCGTGCAGAATTTCCCCATGAAAACGATGCATAGCACCAAGAATAGTGTGAAAGAAAAGACGCGCAAGAAAGTCGTGGCGATTTTAAACCAGACGCTGGCGGATCTGACGGATTTGTATTCGCAAACCAAGCAGGCGCATTGGAATGTGCGCGGGCCGCGCTTTTATTCGCTGCACAAGTTGTTTGACGATCTGGCGGGAGCGGTGGAGGTGGAGATCGATCCGCTGGCGGAGCGCATCACGGCGCTGGGCGGGGTGGCGGCGGGCACGGTGCGGATGGCGGCGGCGAACAGCGCGCTGAAGGAATTTCCGACGGGCAACGACGAGGCGGGTTACGTCGCGGCGCTGGTGGATCGCTATGCGCAATGCGGGGCGGGGGTGCGTGAGGGGATCGACGAGACCGCGGCGCTGGGCGATGCGGACAGCGCGGATTTGCTCACGGGGCTTTCGCGGGAGCTGGACAAGAGTTTGTGGTTTCTGGAGGCGCACGCGCGGGGGTGAACCGCCCCGCAACCTGGATTGGTGGCGAAAAGGCGCAAAATTCGGTGCTTAGCGGCGGTTGCGGAAGAAGTCCTGGAGCATGCTCTTGCACGGCGCTTCGAGGATGCCGGGGATGACTTCGCAGCGGTGGTTGAGTTTGGGGTGGGAGAGCAGGTTGAAGACCGAGGCGCCGCCGCGCTGCAGATCCGCCACGCCGTAGACGACCACTGGGATGCGCGCATGCACGATGGCCCCGGCGCACATGGGGCAGGGCTCCTTCGTGACGTACATGATCGTGTCGGTCAGGCGCCAGTCGTCAAGGGTTTCCGAGGCCTGGGTGATGGCCAGCATTTCGGCGTGGGCCGTGCAGTCGCGCAATTGTTCGATCTGGTTGTAGGTGCGCGCAAGGATGATATCAGGCGTCCGGCGCACGGTGAGGGTATCCACGATGATGCAGCCCGTCGGCACTTCGCCTTCCTCCTCGGCGAGGTGGGCGAGGCGCAGGGCTTCCTGCATGTAGAGCTCGTGGACTTCAAGGCGGGCGTCGTTCATGGGGTGGTATCCAAGCGGAATCGTGGGCGGGGTGCAATCGGAAAAGCGGGTGTCAGTTGGGCCCGGCAGGCTGGGCTTCAGGTTTCAGGCCGCAGGGCGGGGCAGCCAACCTGTAGGCGCCGCGGTGGATGGGGTGGCCTTGGCCGACGTAGTGACATTCGAAATCGGTGCGTTCTTCATCGCTGGGTGTAAAAATCGCGGCGGGTTCGAAAGCCGGGTCCCTGGCAAATAGTTTAAAAATTTGTTCAGCGTAGTCCGCGTGGTCCGTGGCGACGTGAATGATGCCGCCGGGCATGAGCGCCTGGCGCGCATGGGCGAGGAATTCCGGGGTAAAGAGGCGCTTGCGGTGGTGGCGGCGTTTGGGCCAGGGGTCCGGAAAAAAGACGTAGAAGACTGCGACGGAGCAGGGAGACAGCAGGTGTTGGGTGGCGTAGTCGTTTTCGATGCGCAGCAGGCGCAGGTTGGGCAGATTCGCGCGGAGGATGCGGCGGTCAAGCCGCTGTAGGCGCACGAACAGTCGGTCCACGCCGAGAAAATTCCGATCGGGATGGTGGCGGGCGCGGGCCATGAGGAATCGCCCCTTGCCGCAGCCCAGATCCACCTCCAGCGGCTGGCGTTTGGGAAACACCGCCTCCATGACGAGGGGTTCTGTCCAGCTCGACGGGGTCAGGAACGTCGTGGCGGGGGCGGGCGTGGTGGTGGGGGGGGCGTCTGTCGACACGGGCGATGGCCTATTTGCCGAAGAGGCGGCTAAACCAACTGCCACCGCCCTTGGCGGCGCGTTCCATGCGGGCTTCGATAAAATCGAGCGCGAAAATCTGGAAGCCCTGCGGACCGATGGACGGCTTGTATTTTTTCGCCGCGGCGATCAGCCCGGCCTTGCCGGCATCGATGTAGTGGTTGATTTCGGCCACTTCTGTTGCCCGTTTTTCGGCAAGGGATTGAATCAATGAGGTGAATTCGCGCGTGAGGTTGTTCTTTGAATTCCAGTCCCCACGCTTGGCGCCGAGGATATCGGCTTCCAAGATGCGCGCCTGCGAAGCACGTTTGGCGTTCGGCCCCTGTGGGCTCATACTGCCCATATTCAGCGAAATTTTCATAAATTCAACTGGTTGTACGACTGCGAAACCGTATTCGCGGCGGCCAAATCGCCGACGCTTGTCATTCCCGAGTGAATGAACTAGTTTGCCGCAAAGGGTAAAAACGAGTCAAGATGAAGCGCAGGTCTAAATCACGCTGGGAGCGGTTGGAACGCTACCTGGTGGGGCTGATCCAGGATGGGCATGAGAACGCTGTACCGCTGACGCGGAGCGAACGCCTGTTTTTGGGGTTGTTGCGCGCGCTATCGAGGCTTTATCGGGCGATCATCCAGTTGCGTCATCTGGTGTACAGCAAGGGGATTTTCCGGCACCACACCCTTGGCTGCCAGGTGATCAGCATCGGTAATCTGACGGTGGGGGGCACGGGAAAGACGCCGGTGGTGGAGGTGTTTTCGCGCGAACTGCAGAAGGCCGGGCGCCGCGTGGCGATTTTGAGCCGTGGCTACAAGAAAAAAGAAGCGGCCTGGGGCACGCGGCTGATGGACAAGCTGTTGCTGCGCACGGCGCAGCGCCCGCCCCGGATCGTGTCCGATGGAAAAACCCTGCTGCTCGACTCGGCGATGAGCGGCGACGAGCCCTACATGCTGGCCTCGAATCTGCCCAACGTGTGCGTGCTGGTGGACCGGGACCGAGTGAAGAGCGGCAAGTACGCCATCAACAAGCTCGGGTGCGACGTGCTGATTCTCGACGACGGATTTCAGTATCTGTCGCTCAAGCCGCGGGTGCAGGTGGTGCTGGTCGACCGCACGAACCCGTTTGGCAACGAGCATTGCCTGCCGCGCGGCATTTTGCGCGAACCGGTGAAGAACATCCGGCGCGCGGATTTCATTTTCATTACCAAGTCCAACGGCACGGGCAGCGAGGAACTCAAGGCCCGGCTGCGGCAGCTTAACGACAAGGCGGAAATCATCGAGTGCCGCCACTGTCCGCGCTATGTGCAGAACCTGTACACGGCGGAGCAATTGCCCCTGGAATTTTTACAGGGGAAAAAGATCGTCGCGGTCTCGGCCATTGCCGTGCCCAAGGGGTTTGAAAACGAACTGGAACGGTTGGGCGCGCGGCTGTTGAAGCGCTTTGCCTTCGCGGATCACCACCGCTATTCGCAACAGGAAATCATCGACATCATCAATACGGCCAAGGAGCTGCAGGCCGACGCGATCCTGACCACGGAAAAGGACGCGGTGCGGTTCCCGCGCCTTG
>CAMFEP010000119.1 GCA_945949405.1 Kiritimatiellales bacterium | reverse complement strand
ACAACGCCATCGCCGCCGGCACCCAGGGCCAACGCCAGTGGACCGACCTCTATCCCAACTTCGACCTGACCGAATCGATCCTCACCAGCTCGTTCGACTGGAACGGCTACCGCGCGCCGCTGATCGTCGCCACGGAAAATGATTCGAAGAACGCCATCGGCATGCTCCTCGGGACACTCCTCACCGGCATGCCCCAACTCTTCGCCGATGTGCGCACCAACTGGACGCCCGCCAGCATCAAGGCCGCGACGGGCCACGATGTCAGCCGCCTCGTACCCCAGGGCCTCGTGGATAAACGCAACTCCGGCGCCGGTGCCCTCGATTATGCCGTGGATGTCTTCGGCCTCGTCAGCGGTGGCAAAAACAAATCGATCCAGCAAATCTCACAAGCCCTGCGCAATAAACCCGAATTACAAAAGGCCCTGATCGATGCCGCCATCGCAGGAACCTCCTACGAAGCCGCGATCCTCGAATACTTCCCCGGCGACGGCCTCTCCAGCCATTACCGCACGCCCGGCAACATCCCCATGACGTCCTACCGCTACAACGTCGTGGGCGATCACATGACCTGCTCGGTGATTGAAGGCGCGACCGTACATTTACCCACCGCCGTGGCGGACCACATCAGCCGCGTGACCAATCCCACCTGGCCGGAAACCTATTGGGCTCCCCGCGACATGTCCTCCTTTGAATACATGCAACGCATCGGGCCCAACCACGACGTCAATGCCTTCGGCCACATCGCCGCGGACCTGCTCACGCTCAACAGCATGCTGCGCATCCCCGTGGACATGCACAACGTCCCCGCCGCGGATGTCTTCCGCCCCACCATGTGGTACCGCTACGCCGACAACGACTTCCTCGCCTGCCGCGACCTCGGCCCGCTCTACGTGTGAAGCCTGTCCCGGGAGGGGCGGCCGCCTGGCCGCCCTCTCCGCGCCTCCGCGCCTCCGCGAGAAAGCCTCCTACTCCGCTTCCGTCTTCTGCTTCCGCTCCATCCCCCACACAATCCAAATACACCCTTCGTAGAGCAATATCAGCGGAATCGACATCATCATCATGCTGAACCCCGGATCCGGCGGCCCCAAAACCATCGCCAGCGCCATCAGTCCCACAATCACATGCCGCCGCTTCGCGCGCATGGCCTTGGAATGAATCAACCCCACCGCCCCCAGCCCGATCACCACGATCGGCATCTCGAACACCAACCCGAAGGCCAGCAGCAGACGCAGCACGAATCCGCAATAGTCCGCCAGTTCGATGAAATCATACCGGATGCCCAGCCAGTCGTTGACCCGCAACATCCACAACACCGTCAACTCAACCGTCGTCAGGTATCCAATCGCCACGCCCAGCACGAACAGAAAAATGGATGCGATCAGGCAATGCGTCACCACGCGCCGTTCCTTCGGCGTCAACCCGGGATAAATAAAGCGCGCCACCGACAGCAGGATGCCAGGCAGACTGATCAACAGTCCGCTCCAGAAAACAACCTGCATCGCCACGGCAAATCCGTCGCCCACGCGGATGACCTTGAGAAATTCATCCGGATCGATCTTGGCATTCGCCAGCGGCAGCTTGAGCAGCGTGATGATCGAGGGCGCCAGCGGAATCGCCACCAACAGCCCCATGCCCAATGACACCGCCGCGCCAATCACCGCGCGCCGCAAATCTTCCAGATGCTCGACGAACGGCTTGTCCCCAACTTGCCCTGAGCCCGGTCGAAGGGCCTGCGCCGGTTCCCTGCGAAAAAATACCATCCGATCAGCCCCCCTGCCCGCTCGAGGCTGCCTTACCGCCTTCTATGGAGCCGGCCGTCCCGGCCGGTGCCGGGGTGGACCGCGGCCTCTGGACGCGGTCGTCCGCAGCCGGCGTCGTGTCGTTGGGTGGTGGGTTCTCGACCACCACCGCCGTTGGTGCCAACGCCCCCCGCGGCGTGCTCCCCGGAATTTGCGCCGGCGGTGGGGGTTGCGCAGCCCGCGGAGTATGCTCCACGACTTCGATATCCATTACGTGATCGCGGAACTCGTTGGCGGCGCGCCGCATTTCCAGCATGGCGCGCCCGAGCATCCGCGCGATTTCAGGAAGACGGCGCGGCCCGAACATCACGAGGATGATCAGGAATAGGACCAGCAGCTCGCCGGTCCCCACCGAGCCTCCGAGAAAGGCCATGATCGTCGTCGGCGTTGCCGCCATCAAGATCATCGATAGAGGGCAAACTCAACGCGCCGGTTGATCGCCCAGGCCGCTTCACCGTGGCCGGCATCCAGCGGCATCTCTTCGCCGTTGCTCTTGGTCTGAACCCGCGCGCCGTCGATGCCCAGGCTGATCAAATACGCCCGCACGGCCTGCGCGCGATTCTCGCCCAGCGACACGTTGTACTCGCGGCTGCCGCGCTCGTCGCAGTTGCCTTCGGCAATCAAACGCACGTCCGTGCTCTGCTGCAGGTAGCTCGCGACCGCCTCGATCTTCGCCACTTCCGCGCCCGTGATGTCATATTGGTTGTAGCCGAACAGCACGTTCTCGAAGGCCACGTCCGTGATGCGCTCACCATCCTCGAACCGCTCGGGCATCGCATATTCCGTGTCGGCGCCGGGCAACACCTCGCCGTCGGTCGCAGCAGGACGGGGCTTCTTCGTCTTGCAGCCGGACGTCAGGACAACCAAACTCATCATCAACACGAACGACAGATAGGCAATAGTCCGAGGCATAGCAACTTTTCTCCCAACACGTGAAGTCACACCGAATTTTGTTCAGGAAGCGCCTGAACTGCGCTTGCAAACGCCACACCGACTTTAGCGCGGCGACCATGCTGGCGAATACCAATCGCCTTGCATGGTCGTCAAACGTACTTCAGGGTCGCCAAGAGTGTCAAGGAGATACAAATCACTGTGATATCCACTGGTTTTGGCCGCCACCAGATGCCGCCCATCCGGCGCCCACGAAGCCTCCTCATAGTCCGCCCCGCCCGTCGTAATCTGCGTCTCCACCCCCGTCCGCGGATCGAGCACGCACACCTGATATCGCCCCCCACGCCGGCTGCTGTACGCCAGCCGCCCATCCGCACCCCAGTCCGGATTGACGTTTTCATTGCCCCGGTGCGTCACGCGCGTCGGCGACCCGCCCGAACGCGACACCGTATACACCTGCGGCGACCCCGAGCGATCAGACACATACGCGATCTGCCCCCCATCCGGCGACCAGCAGGGACTCGCCTCCGCCGCTTCACCCGTGCGCGTCAGCCGGCTCGCCCCACCACCGCCCGTGCTCATCACATACAGCTCCGAATTGCCGTCGCGCGACAGGATGATCGCCAACTGCTGCCCACTGGGTGACACCGCCGGGTTGGCATTGATGCCCGGAAAGCCGGCCACCTTCTTGCGCGTGCGGCTGCCGAGCTCGATGCTGTAGGTGTCCGCATACCCAGTGTGGAACGACATGTAATAAATCGTCCGCATGTCCGGCGACCACGCCGGCGTCATGCACGGCTTGTTGTCCCGCGTCAACTGCACCAAGCCCTGCCCGTCCGCATCGCATATAAATAAATTCTTTTTCCCACCCGGCGCGCCGATCAGCGCGATGCGCGCGTTGGCCATGCCCGGCTTGTTCTTCACCGCCTTAACGATATCATCCGCCAGCCGGTGCGCCGCGCGCCGCCACGTCGCCGTCGGCTCCTCGTACGCGCGCGAAAAATAGCGCGTCGCCGTGGCCGGATTGATGACCTCCGCATCAATCCGCGCGCTGCCTCCGCCAGACACGCACTGCCCCCGCACCTCCACGCCCCCGCCCGCCGCCATCGTGAACCAACCGGAACGCTTGAGGTCCTCGATCAACACCTGCTTGAGCGCCCCACCCTGCCCCGCCGCCGTCAACCCGCCCAAATCAATGCCGACTTTCCCGCTCCCCCCACTCCCCGACACCGTAACATCCGCCCCCCACGCCATCCCCGCCGCCACGCACATCAAACACACAAACGCAAACCCCTTAACCATGACACTCCTTAATTTGCTCCCACAAAAACGCAGAGTTTTCAGCGCGCCGAATCGGCCTCTCACCGATTCGGCAAAAAATCAATTCCCCGCCATCTTCTCTGCGCCTCTGCGGGAGCTTTCCCTGAAACGCAATCACCGAACCTCAAACGCAATCGATACCGTGCGGTGCTTCTGCACAAACGCCACGGTCAACCCCGGAATCCGGTTCACAGCGTTGATCGCCTGCTCCACCGACGTGTCGAATTCCGCAATCCCCGAACGCTTCGTGATGGACCGGTCCAACACCGTCCCATCCAAATCCAGCCGCAAGGTCGCCTCCACCGTGCGCCCGCCCACCGCTTCCCGCGCCGGCTGCGACCATGCGTTGTATAGCACATTGCGGATGCGCACCAGCCCAAGCTGATCCTCCGAGGGAATCGCCGAGTTAAACGTCCCCACCCGCGCTCCCAACGCCAGACGGTCTCTGATTTGTTGCGCGGTTAACGGGTCCACCGCCCCGGGACGCTTGACCTTGGGACCAATCTGAATCGGTTTTTTGGCCGTCTTGGGAGGATCGGGCTTTTTCTTCGGTTCTTCTTTTTTCTGCTCCGGCTTCTTCGGCGCCGGCATCTCATCCGGATCCGGCGCGACCGCCTTCACCGGCGTGGGCTCCGGTATTTTCTCCGGCGGCGTCGGCTCCTCGAGTGCCTCTTCCGGCTCGCCCCCATCCCCCTTCTCCGTCCGCGTATCCACCACGAAATCGATCATCGTGATCGCTTCCGTCGGCCTCTGAAAAAACCCAGGAATCATCGGCAGCAGCATGAGCAAAATCAAAACAATCCCATGCCCCGCCGCCACATAGGCCGCCTGTTGAGAAAATGACCGCTGTCGCATGTTTCAATACTACCCCACACCCCCCATGAGTCAATTGGAAGGTGGAATATTCAACGCCGAAATCGCCCGAGTCCGCGACGGGCGATGGCAAACGCGGTGTGCGTTTGGCTGCCCCGCGCATGCGGGGATGCGAATATGGAATGGCAGATTTGCCCCGAGCGGGCGCGCTCCGGAGTCGGCGCTATACTCCGAGTATGCGCCGACTCCGGGAAGCGTCCGGGCGGGGCGAAGATGCCGTTCCATATTCGCACCAAACGCACACCGCTTTCCTCCAGCAACCTCCGCGCCCCACCAGCTACCCCAACCGCCGCAAAATCTCCCGCGCCAGATCCGCCAGATGCGGATCCCGCGCCCCCATCGTCACCACCACATCCCCCGCCTTGACGCTCACCGCAATCGCCCCCGGCAACCCCTGCACATCCACCACCGCCTCCGCATCCACCCCGCGCGCCCGCAATCGCTCCACCAACACCCCCGCCGTCACCGCGCGCTCCGCCGTCCCCCCCGCGTCATACACCGGCAGCACCAGCACCCGGTCGCTCGCCCGGCACACGTCCGCAAAGGTCTCCGTCAAATCGTCCAGCATCATGCGCAGCGGCCCATACCCGTGCGGCCGCCAAATCCCCACCACCCGCTTCCCGTGCGGCGCCAGACTTTCCCACGCCGCGCGAATCTTGGCCGGGTTGTGCCCGTAGTCGTCCACCACCAGCACGCCCCGCGCCGTCCCGATCCGCTCCAGCCGCCTCCCGATCCCGCGAAATGTCTCCAGCCCCCGCCGAATCACCCCCGTCTCAATCCCCAATCGTCCACAAAGTGCCGACGCCACCACCGCGTTTTGCGCGTTGTGCATCCCCAGCAACGGCACCATGCACTCCAAGGCCCCGCTCTTCACCCGCACCCCGCCCTGCATCGCCTGCAACCGCGCCGCCGCCAGCAACCCCGGCTCATCCAACGTACTCACCAGCCCCACCTGCACCCGCGCCTTGAACGCCGCAAACAGTTTGAGCGTTTCCTCCAATTCAAAGTGATCGCGCGATGCGTTGGTAATCACGCCCCAGTCGGGCCGGTAGTTCAGCAGCGAGCGATCGCTTTCGTCCGCTTCGATGACGCAAATATCCGACTTCCCGCCGCGATAATTACCCACCCGCGTCCCGTCCGCCCAGTTCAACACCGGCGCGCCGTTGACCACCACCGGGTCCATCCCCGCCACCTCGAGGATCCACCCGATCATCCCCGTGACCGTGCTCTTGCCCGATGTCCCCGTCACCGCGATGCAGCGCTTTCCATCGGTGAGTTCCGCCAGCACCACGGAACGATGCAAACACGGCACGCCCAACCGATTGGCCGCCAGCACGTCGGGATTGTCTTTTTCGATGGCCGTGCTCAACACCACCGCGCGCGTCTCGCGCGTGATCGCCCCGCCATCCTGCGCGCAAAATTCAACCCCCGCCCGACCCAGTTGCTGGATCACCGGCAGGTTGTCACCTTTATCAAGGTAACGATCCGACCCG
>CAMFEP010000118.1 GCA_945949405.1 Kiritimatiellales bacterium | reverse complement strand
GATAGGACGGATCAGAGAGGATTTCCTGGTAGCCCGTCATGCCCGTGTTGAACACCACCTCGCCCAGCGCATCCACCGGCGCACCCACGGACCAGGCCCGCAGCACGGTGCCATCCGCCAGCGCCAGAAAGGCCGGCTTGGTCCGTTGCTCCGCCCAGTTCCATGTATTGTTCGTTGCCACGGCACTCATGCTCACGCGTCCCCGATCTGGTCCACCTTGAAACTCCCCATGTTCAATTTGGGCGCCCCATGATGATATTCCTGTAGGCAGCGCACCGATACCTTGGGGTTTGTTGCCAGCGCCTCGAGCCCGTCCACCGCGGCGCGCAAGCCGTCGATCGTCGTCGTAATCGGCAGGCCGCGCATCACCGCGCGCGCGCGCATCCGCGTCTCATCCAGCCGCGCCGTGGCGCCACTGGATGGCGTATTCACAATCCAGCCCAGTTGTTTGTTTTCGATCAGGCCCAGCACGTTGGGCTCGCCATCGGCGATTTTATTGAGGGGCTTGCTCGGGACCCCCTGCGCCGCCAGTGCCTTGCTTGTGCCACTCGTCGCGTATATCGAAAATCCCAACGCCGCCAGCCGCCGTCCCAGCGGCAACACCTCGGCCTTGTCCTCGTCGCGCACGCTCAAGAACACGTTACCCTTGGATGGCAGCGCGTTTCCCGCCGCGACCTGGCTCTTGAAATAGGCCATGGGGACATTGACGTCGATGCCCATGACCTCGCCCGTCGATTTCATTTCCGGACTCAAGAGCACATCAATCCCCGGGAAGCGCACGAAGGGGAACACGGCCTCCTTCACCGAGGCATGCGCGGGGATCACCTCCGCCGTGTATCCCAGGTCGCGCAGTTTGGCGCCCGCCATCACCAGCGCCGCCAGCTTGGCGAGCGGCACGCCAATCGCCTTGCTCACGAACGGCACGGTGCGCGACGCGCGCGGGTTGACTTCAAGCACGTACACCTTGTTCTTTTGCACGGCGTACTGCACGTTCATCAGGCCGCAAACATTCAGCGCCTTGGCCAGTGCGTGCGTGTGTGTGCGAATCGTGTTTTTGACTTCCTCCGACAGCCCCGTGGCGGGAATCGTGCAGGCGCTGTCGCCGGAATGGATGCCAGCCAGTTCCACGTGTTCCATGATCGCGCCAATCACAGACGTCTCGCCGTCGGAAAGGCAATCGACGTCCACCTCGGTGGCGTCATCCAGGAATCGGTCAATCAGCACCGGACGCTGCTCGGACACCTGCACCGCCTCGGCCATGTACTGCCGCAGCATGTCGCGGTCATAGACGATCACCATGGCACGGCCACCCAGCACGAAGGAAGGCCGCACGAGCACGGGATACCCAATGCGCTCCGCGATCACCTCCGCTTCCTCCAGGTTCGTGGCGATCCCGTTGTCCGGCTGCAGAATCCCCAGACGCTGCACGAGTTCCTGGAAAAACCGCCGGTCTTCCGCCGCCTCGATATTATCCGGCGAGGTGCCGATGATGTTCACCCCGTTGCGGCTCAAGGCCTTGGCCAGATTGAGCGGAGTCTGCCCGCCAAATTGCACGATCACGCCCCAGCATTGCTCGCGGCGGTAGATGTGCAGCACATCCTCCAGCGTCACCGGCTCGAAATACAGCCGATCGCTGGTATCATAGTCCGTGCTCACGGTCTCGGGATTGCTGTTGACCATGATCGTTTCAAAGCCGGCCGCCCGCAGCGCGAATGCCGCGTGCACGCAGCAGTAGTCAAACTCGATTCCCTGCCCGATCCGGTTCGGCCCGCCGCCCAGAATCATGATCTTGCGCCGCTTGCTGGGACGGCTTTCATCCTGCACGCCGTAATGCGAATAAAAATATGGCGTAAATGCGGTGAATTCCGCCGCACAGGTATCCACCAGCCCGTACACCGGCTCCAGCCCCGCCGCAAACCGCGCCGCGCGTACCGCGTCCTCGGTGCTTTTTATGAGATGGGCGATCTGCTTGTCGGAATAACCGAATTCCTTGGCCTGCCGGAAGCGCGGCATATCCGCCGCCAGCGCTTCCAGCGTGCCCGCACCGCGAATCTCATCCTCATAAGCCGCCAGCTCTTCCAGATGCCGCAAAAACCACGGATCGATTTTCGAAAGCGCGAAAACTTGTTCAACCGACCAGCCGCGCCGGAAGGCCGCGCGCACATAAAACACCCGTAACGCATTCGGTCGCACGATTTCCTTGCGCAGCGTCTCGTCGTCCGCCTGCTCGTACGGCTGGTCCTTGCCGTCGGCGCCAAAGCCCGACCGCCCCGTTTCCAGCCCCCGCAGGGCCTTCTGGAACGATTGCTTGAACGTCCGCCCGATGCTCATCGTTTCCCCGACGGACTTCATCTGCGTGCCCAGCGTCGAGTCCGCCTTTGGAAATTTTTCGAAGGTGAATCGCGGAATCTTGGTCACCACGTAATCGATCGACGGTTCGAAGCAGGCCGGCGTCTCGCGCGTGATGTCGTTGCGTAACTCGTCTAGCGTGTAGCCCACCGCGAGCTTGGCCGCGATCTTGGCAATCGGAAACCCCGTGGCTTTCGAGGCCAGCGCGCTGGAGCGCGACACGCGCGGGTTCATTTCAATCACGATCATCCGCCCGTTTTCCGGATTCAACGCGAACTGCACGTTGGACCCGCCGGTGTCCACCCCGATCTCGCGCATCACCGCCAGCGCCGCGTCGCGCATGATCTGGTACTCGCGGTCCGTCAGCGTCTGCGCAGGCGCCACGGTGATGCTGTCTCCCGTGTGCACGCCCATGGGATCGAAATTTTCGATGGAACAAACAATCACGCAGTTGTCGCGCTTGTCGCGCATCACCTCGAGCTCGAATTCCTTCCACCCGAGCACCGACTCCTCAACCAGGATCTCCGAGGTCGGGCTGTAGAACAGCCCCCGCTGCGCGATTTCATTGAATTCCGCGTCATTGTAGGCGATTCCCCCGCCCGTGCCGCCCAGGGTGAAGCCAGGACGAATCACCACCGGGTAGGCGCCGATCTGGTCCCGCGCCAGCCGTGCCTCTTCAAGATTGTGCGCGGACACGCTACGCGGCATGTCCAGCCCGATGCTTTGCATGGCCTTCTTGAACAGCGCGCGGTCTTCCGCCTTTTCGATCACATCGGCCTTCGCCCCAATCATTTCAACACCGCAACGCTCCAAAATCCCCTGCCGGCTCAAGGCCATGGCAAGGTTGAGCGCCGTCTGCCCGCCCACCGTCGGCAGCAGGGCATCAGGCTTTTCACGTTCGAGAATCGCCGTGAGAGTCGCCACGTCCAGCGGCTCCACATAGGTGCGGTCCGCGAATTCAGGGTCGGTCATGATCGTGGCCGGGTTGCTGTTCACCAGCACGATCTCGTAACCCTCTTCTTTGAGAGCCTTGCAGGCCTGCACGCCAGAATAATCGAACTCACAGGCCTGGCCGATCACAATCGGTCCCGAACCAATCAGCAAAATCTTCTTTATGTCTGTCCGCTTCGGCATGGTCACATCACCACAATCGTAATCGTAATCCTAATCGTAATCCGCCCGCCGCCCACCCCTCACCGCTTGCGCTTCTTCAACGCCGCCCCGATGAACGCGCGGAACAGCGGATGGGCCTTGAGCGGCGTGGATTGAAATTCTGGATGGAACTGGCAGCCGAGAAACCAGGGGTGCTTCGGCAACTCGACGATTTCCACGAGCTCTCCCTCCGGACAGATTCCCGAAAAGCGCATCCCGCGCCCTTCCAGCTTGGCCCGGAACGCATTGTTGAATTCGTAGCGATGGCGGTGCCGCTCGCGGATGCGCGCGGCGCCATAGGACTTCCGCGCCAGCGTACCCTCCGCAAGGGTGCAGGGATAGGACCCCAGCCGCATGGTCCCACCCAGGTCGCGCACGCGCTGTTGTTCTTCCATCAAGTCGATCACCGGTGCCGGCGAATCCTTGTCGAATTCCGTGCTGTTCGCGCCTCCGAGCTTGCACACGTTTCGCGCGAATTCGATCACGGCGCACTGCATGCCCAGGCAAATGCCGAAGAACGGAATGCCGCGCGTGCGCGCGTATTGCACCGTGCGAAGCATGCCCTCGATGCCACGGTCGCCAAATCCGCCCGGCACCAGAATCCCCGCCACCCCCGCCAGCAGCCTGGCCGGCCCCTGGTCCTGGATGGCTTCGGATTCGATCATGCGCACCTTCACGCGGCAATTGTTGGCGATGCCACCGTGCGTCAGCGCTTCGTAGATGCTCTTGTAGGCGTCGCGCAGGCTGATGTACTTGCCCACCACCGCGATCTCCACCTCTCCGCGCCGCGGCGCGATCAGCGTGCGCACCATCGCCTTCCATTGCTTGAGGTCCAGGCTGTTCACGTGCAGCGCCAGCTTCTCGAGGATGTAAACATCCAGATCCTGCCGCGCCAGGTCGATCGGCACTTCGTAAATGCTGTTCTCCACGTCCGGCTCGTCGATCACCAGTTCGCGGTCCACGTTGCAGAAGAGCGCAAGTTTGTCCTTGTGCTCTTCGTTCATGGGTTGCTCGCAGCGGCAGATCAAAATATCCGGCACAATGCCGATCGTCCGCAGAATGCCCACCGATTGCTGCGAGGGCTTGGTCTTCAGTTCGCCCGCGGCCTTGATGAACGGCACGAGCGTGATGTGGATGAAGAGCCCGTTGTCCCGCCCAATCTCCTGCCGGAACTGGCGGATCGCCTCCAGGTACGGCAGGGACTCGATGTCCCCCGCCGTGCCGCCCACTTCGGTGATCACAATATCCACGTCGGCCGCGTCAAGTTCGCGAATCGCCTTCTTGATTTCATCGGTGACGTGGGGGATGACCTGCACCGTTTTCCCAAGATACCCCCCCGCCCGTTCGCGCGAAATCACGGCGCTATAAATCCGCCCCGTCGTGAAATTGCTCGCGCGCGAGCAGGGAATCCCAGTGAAGCGCTCGTAGTGCCCCAGATCAAGGTCGGTTTCCGTGCCATCCTCCGTCACGTAAACCTCGCCGTGCTGATAGGGCGACATCGTGCCCGGATCCACGTTCAGGTAGGGATCCATCTTTTGCAGCCGCACGCGGTAGCCGCGCCGTTCGAGCAGCAGCGCGATCGCCGCCGAGGTCAGCCCCTTGCCCAAAGACGACACCACACCGCCCGTGACAAAAATATGTTTGGTGACATGCGCCATCGCCGTGCTGCCTATTCCATTTTGGTCGCCGGAGGCATGAACTGCAGTTCCGGCACCGTGTATTCCAGATCCTGCTTGCCCTTCATGCCTCCCGGATCGATGGGATACTTCCCCGTGAAGCAGGCCGTGCAGAATCCCTTCTGATCCTCGAAAGGCGCGAAGAGCCCTTCCAGACTCAAATAGCCCAGCGTGTCCGCGCCGATGAATTTGCGGATTGCCTCCACGTCGCGTGACCCGCCGATCAGTTCTTCCTTGGTCGGGAAATCGATGCCGTAATAACAGGGATGCGCAATCGGCGGGCACGACACGCGCATGTGAATTTCCGTGGCCCCCGCCTCGCGCAACCGGTCCACGCGCCGCCGCGCCGTCGTGCCGCGCACGATGGAGTCGTCCACCACGATCACGCGCTTGCCGCGCACCACCTCGGGCAACACCGAAAGTTTGATGTCCACGCCCTCCGTGCGATCCTCCTGCGCGGGCATGATGAAGGTGCGCCCGACGTAGTGGTTGCGGATGAAGCCGTAGTCCAGCGGGATGCCGCTGCCCCGCGAATAGCCCAGCGCCGCGGAACTCCCGCTGTCGGGAATCGGAATCACCATGTCCGCTTCCACGGGATATTCTTGCGCCAATCGCGTGCCGTACGCCACGCGCACCTGGTGCACGCTCTTGCCGAAGACGGTGCTGTCCGGCCGCGCAAAGTACACCATCTCGAAAATACACTGCGCCAGCTTGGGCGCGGCCCCCTCGCCCAGCGGCACGCTGCGCATGCCGGTTTCATCGAAGTACAGCAGCTCGCCCGGTTCCACGTCGCGGATGTAGGTGGCCCCGGTTTGCTTCAGCGCGCAGGTCTCGCTCGCCACAACCCACGCGTCGCCCAGCTTGCCCACCGATAGCGGACGAAACCCCATCGGATCGCGCGCCGCCATCATGCAATCTTTGGTCATGATCAGGAAGCAGTAGGCGCCCTTCAATTCGCCCAGCGCGCGCGCCACGCGTTGCGGGCGCCGCCGGTACATCGGATCGGCCAGCAGGTGCACGAGGATTTCACTGTCCGTGCTGGTCTGAAAAATCGCCCCCGCGTCCTGGTACATGCGCCGCAGGTGCGCCGCATTCACCAGATTGCCATTGTGCGCCACGGTCCAGATGCCGTCTGCGGTTTCCACGATGATCGGCTGCACGTTCTGCAGGCGCGACGAGCCCGTCGTGGAATAGCGCACGTGCCCGATGCCCAAGT
>CAMFEP010000117.1 GCA_945949405.1 Kiritimatiellales bacterium | reverse complement strand
ATCTCTACAAGCCGACGCATCCGGCGGTGCTGCGGCTGATCCAGCAGACGGTGGAGGCCGGCCATCGGCATGGGATTTGGGTGGGGGTTTGTGGGGAAATGGCGGCGGATCCGCTGATGACCCCCCTGTTGGTGGGGTTGGGGGTGGATGAATTGAGCGTGGCCCCCTCTGCGGTTCCGCTTGTGAAAGATGCCGTGAGAAGCATACACTACGCCCGCATGCAGGAGCTCGCCAAGGTTGCGCTGGACTGCACGCTGCCGGAGGACGTGGTGGGACACTGCCGGCGTTTGATGGGCGAAGCCGCGCCTGAATTGCTGGCCCTGGCGGGGGCCGGTCCGGCATCCGAGACATTCGAGGGAAAGCAGAACGCGTAAAGGAAACGGAAGCATGAGCAAGCGTACGATTTTCACGTCAGAGTCTGTCACGGAAGGACATCCCGACAAGGTGGCCGATGGCATTTCAGATGCGATTCTCGATGCGCACCTCGCGGGGGATCCCAAATCGCGCGTCGCGTGCGAGACGCTGGTGTCCACCGGGCTGGCGGTGATCGCGGGGGAAATCACGAGCAAGGTGACGGTGCCGTACGCGGAAATCGCGCGCGCGAAGATTCGGAAGATTGGCTATGTGGACGGGCGCGACGGATTTGGCTGCGACAATTGCGCGGTGCTGGTGGCGGTGCATCGCCAGTCCCCCGACATCTCGCAGGGTGTGGATGCGAAGAAGGCGGCGAACAAGGCCACGGCGGAGCAGGGCGCGGGCGACCAGGGCATGATGTTCGGTTATGCCTGCGACGAAACGCGTGAGCTGATGCCGATGCCGATCATGTACGCGCACCGGTTGACGCGGGGCCTGGCGCAGGCGCGCCGCTCGGGGGCATTGCCTTTTCTGCGGCCGGACGGCAAATCCCAGGTGTCCGTGGTCTATGAAGACGGGCGTCCGGTGCGGATCGACACCGTGGTGGTGTCCTCGCAGCATTCGGAAGAGGTGGGGTACAAGACGTTGCGCGATGGCATCATTGCGGAAGTCGTGCGCAAGCAAATCCCCGCCAAGCTGCTGGACAGCCGGACGCGCTTTTTGATCAACCCGACGGGGCGCTTCGTGGTGGGCGGGCCGCACGGCGACAGCGGACTGACGGGGCGCAAGATCATCGTGGACACCTATGGCGGCATGGGGCGCCACGGTGGCGGTGCATTTTCGGGCAAGGATCCGTCGAAGGTGGATCGCAGCGCGGCGTACATGGCGCGGTACATTGCCAAGAACGTCGTGGCGGCGGGGCTGGCGCGCCGGTGCGAAGTGCAACTGGCGTACGCGATCGGATTCCCGGAGCCGGTGTCGGTGCTGGTGGATACGTTCGGCACGGGGACCACGCCGGAGGCGAAGCTGGAGAAGGCGGTGCGGCAGGTGTTTGGCCTGAAGCCCGCGCAGATCATCCAGGAGCTCAAGTTGCTGCGCCCGATCTATGAAGCGACATCGTCCTACGGCCACTTCGGGCGCACGAGCGACCTCAATACGTTCACATGGGAACGCACGGACCGGGCCGCCAAGCTGAAGGCGGCGGTCTGATCGTTTGTAAGGACCACAGGGCCCATTCCGATTAGCTATTGAACACACATTCCAGAAAGAACACGCACGATGAGCAACGTCAAACGAGTTTCGAAACGCAACGATTACGCGATCAACGACATGCGCGAGGCCGCGTTCGGGCGTCGTGAGATCGAGCTGGCCGAGCATGAGATGCCGGGGCTGATGTCGATCCGCGCGGAGTTTGCCAAGTCGCAGCCGCTGAAGGGCGCGCGAATCACCGGGTCGTTGCACATGACGATTCAGACGGCGGTCTTGATCGAGACGCTGCAGGCGCTGGGCGCCAAGGTGCGCTGGGCGAGCTGCAATATTTTTTCAACGCAGGACCACGCGGCGGCGGCGATCGCGGTCACGGGCACTCCGGTTTTCGCGCGCAAGGGCGAGACGCTGGAGGAATACTGGGAGTACACGGATCGTATTCTGGACTGGGGCGACGGGCGCGGGCCCAACATGATTCTCGACGACGGCGGCGACGCCACGTTGTATGTGCATCTCGGCTACCAGGCGGAGAACGATCCGTCCGTGCTGAACCGCAAGCCGGGCAGCCCCGAGGAGAAGATTCTGCTGGCGCGATTGAAGCGTGCCGTGAAGGAAAACCCTGGACGGTTTCACCGGATGGTCAAGGGCATCCGCGGGGTGAGCGAGGAAACCACGACGGGCGTGCACCGGCTGTACCAGATGATGGAGCGCAAGGAGCTGTTGTTCCCGGCGTTCAACGTCAACGATTCCGTGACCAAGTCCAAGTTCGACAACATCTATGGCTGCCGGCACTCGCTGGTGGACGCGATCATGCGCGCCACGGACGTGATGCTTTCGGGGAAGGTGGCGGTGGTGGCCGGTTTTGGCGACGTGGGCAAGGGTTCGGCGCAATCGCTGCGCGGGCAACATGCGCGGGTGATTGTCACCGAGGTTGATCCCATTTGCGCGCTGCAGGCGGCGATGGAAGGGTACGAGGTGATGACGATGGACAAGGCCAGCGCGATTGGCGACATCTTCGTGACCTCCACGGGCTGCTGCGACGTGATCACCGAGAAGCACATGCGTCGGATGAAGCACATGGCGATCGTGTGCAATATCGGGCATTTTGACAGTGAGATTCAGATCGAAGCGATCAAGAAATACACATGGCGTGAGATCAAGCCGCAGGTGCATCAGGTGACGTTCCCTTCCAAGCGCAGCATTTTGGTGCTGGCCGAGGGGCGGCTGGTGAACCTGGGTTGCGCCACGGGGCATCCGAGCTTCGTGATGTCCAACAGCTTCACCAACCAGACCATGGCGCAGATCGAGCTGTATGCAAATCCGGGCAAGTATCCCGTGGGCGTCTATGTGCTGCCGAAGCTGCTCGATGAGAAGGTGGCGCGGCTGCACCTGGGCAAGCTGGGCATTGAACTCGAGACGCTGACGCCGGGGCAGGCGCGCTATCTGGGGATCAAGCGCACGGGGCCGTACAAGCCGAATACGTACCGGTATTGAGTTCAAGGCGGGAGGCGGTGCTTTCGCGCGGGACGCGCGACACTACATCCGGTTGTAGCGTCGGACGTTCCGGCCGATTCAGCCAGTTGTTTTCCGCATTGCAATTTGGCAGGGTCCCGTGTCAGATTGAGTGGACGTTTTCGAGGGGGCAGCGTCCAGTGGTTGTGATGCCAGCCCGCCATACACGATACGAAAGGAATGCGACGATGCGCACTTCGATGATGATGGTTCTGTTCGCGGCCATGAGCGCGATGATGTTGACCACCCTGAATGGTGTTGCGGGGCAGCGGGCGGGTGGGGGCGTTGAGTACGACATGGTGACCGGCGACGGCGATGACGCCATGGGCGGCTACGCACAGTATGAGATCGATCTCGACGGGCCGATCGCCGCGCAACTTGAAGTCAGCTACGTCACGGGCGACTATGATGTGGCGGAAGGTTCGGGGGATTACACGATTGTCGGTCTGGGCGGTGCGTTGATCTTCAGCCATCCGCTGGATGGATTCACGCCTTACTTCGGGGCCGGCGCCGCGAACAACTTCAACGATTTTGACAACGTCGATTACGACGACAAGTTGAGCATCTTCTTCATCGGTGGCGGCCGCGTGCCAATCAACGAGGGCGCGTCCCTCGATTTCAGCCTGCGCTACCGGGGCTTGCGTCCCGAGACGCACACGCTCGAGAGCGTTGAAGAGATCGATATGGATGCCTGGATTCTGCGGGTCGGGCTCCTGTTCGAGCTGTAATTGCCGCGAGGGTGGCATGTAGGTAGGGCGCGACCGCCGGGCGCGCCGCGAGATTGGCGGGTCCGGCGGCCCCGCCCTACCGATTCATGAGCCAACACCCGGGACCCACCCACCGCACCGATGCGGCGGAACACGGCACATCGCCGTGGATGCCCGCCGCCATTGCGCTGGTATTTCTCCTGGCCCTGGCGATGCTGATGGCGCATCTAGGGCGCTTCCCGCTGATGGCGCCGGATGAAGTGCGCAATGCCGAGGTGGGGCGGGAGATGTTCGTCTCCGGCGACTGGCTGGTGCCCACCTACAACGGGCTTCCCTATCTTGACAAGCCATGCTTTTTTTTCAAATGCGTGGCGATTTCCTTCGAGGCCTTTGGCGTCCATGAAGGCGCGGCCCGGCTGCCTTCCGCGCTGTCGGGGCTGCTTCTGCTTGTGGCGATGTACCTGTTCGCCCGCCGCATGTACGGCGGGCGCGTCGCCGTGATGGCGGTTGCGATCGTGGCGACCATGCCCTTCTTCGTCGTCTTTTCCCGGCTCGTGATCATGGATATGATGTTCACGCTTTTTGTCAGCCTCGCCATTTTTGCGGGATTTCTGGGAGAGGAGCACGAGGGCCGGCGCCGGATGCTTTGGCATCTGGCCGGCGCGGCCGCCGCAGCGTTGGCGACGTTGGTGAAGGGGCCGGTTGGATTTCTCCTGTACTGGATTGTGCTCACGGTTTTCTTTGTCTGCGACCGCCGGCCCCGGGCGATTTTGCGGTTGTTCTCACCGCTGAATCTGGTGGTGCTCTTCGGACTGGTGCTGCCCTGGTTTCTGCTGCTTTCAGAGCGGCACCCCGATTTTCCGCACTACGGGATTGTGCGTGAAACGTTTGCGCGGTTCACACAAGGGGAGGTGTTTCGGCGGCGGAAACCGTTCTATTTTTATGGTCCCCTGATTGTCGGCGCCTGCTTTGTGTGGAGCGTGTTGCTGCCGGGGGCGATGGCGGCGGCTTGGAAGGCGCGGGGGAACTGGATGCGCGCCGACCGCTTGTGTGTGGCCTGGGCCTGTGCGGTGGTGATCTTTTTTTCCATCCCGCATTCCAAGCAACCCGGCTATATCTTGAGCATCATGGTGCCGCTGGGCCTGCTGGTTGCCCGCGTGTTCGCGGCGGCCATGGAGGGCACGTGCGCGCCGGCGGTCAACACCGTGCGCCGGGGTACCACGGCGCTGGCGGTGCTTTGCCTGGCGCTGGCCGGGGGCATCGGATCGATCATGCTGTTTCCCGCGGATGCCACACACTGGCTACATTGCGACCGCGCGGATCTCGACGCGATGCTGCCGCATCTGAAGTCGCTAGTGGTCACCAGCGTTGTGTTTGCCGGCCTTGCGGCTTTTGTGCGCCAGCGGCGCAGCGTGTGCCTGGCGTTTTTATTGTTTGCGGCGTTTTTTCCGGTGCTGGCATGGGCCGGCTTTGGGGGGCTGGAGGCGTACGCTGAAACACGCTCGAAGCACAGCGTGGTTGGGCGGATGCCGCCACTGCCGCCCAACACGCAGTTAGTCAGCCTGCAGGGGTTTTCACTCTATCTGCCATTTTACATGCAGCGCACGCTGACGTTGGTTACCGAAAAGGGCAAAGAATTGCCCAGCAATTACATTCCGTATTATCTCTCCATCACCGAACCGTGGCCGCCGAATGTCGTGCACTTGCGCGATCAGGACGGGTGGCTGGCGGCGCAGGCGCGCCCGTTGTATGTGATTGGAAACAAGTATTCCAGGGCCACACTGCAGCGCTTGGCGGAGGAGAACCAGGTGGAGATCAGGGAATTATCGCACGGGTATTTCGGCGTCTTGCTGGACCGCGCGGAGGAGCCCTGACATGTGCGGCATCGCCGGCGTGGTGCGGTTCGAGGGTGCATTTTTGGAGGCCGAGGCGCGCGCGCGGATCAAACCGATGCTCGACGCGCTGTATCACCGCGGCCCGGACGAGGCGGGTTATCACCTGGCCGACAGCGCGGTGATGGGCGTGACGCGCCTGGCGATCCGCGCGATCGCGAGCGGCACGCAACCACTGGTGGACCGGGCGAGCGGCGTGGTGGCGATCTGCAACGGGGAGATCGACAACCACCGCGCCTTGCGTGACTGGTTGCGGGGCCGCGGGCGCACGGTGGATCAGGAAACGGATGTGGCGGTGATCCCCGGTTTGTATCTGGAACTGGGCGAAGATTTCGTTACGCGGCTGGAAGGTATGTTCGCGCTGGCGGTGTGGGATCCGCGCCAGCGGCGGTTGTTGCTGGCGCGCGATCGTGCGGGCGAGCGGTCGTTGTTTTTCAGCGTGCGGGCGGGAGCGGTGGTGTTTGGCAGTGAAATCTCTGCGATTGCTGCGGAAGGTTCGACGGCGTTGGCGCCGGACCGGCAGGCGCTGCAGCAATATTTGCAGTATGGCATTTTTCGTTCTCCGGCGACGCCGCTGCGCGGCGTGGAGCGTGTGGGGCCGGCGGAAGTGGTGACAATTTCCGCCGCGGGTGTACGGCGGCAGCGATACTGGCAATGGGCGCCGGCGCGGACGCCGAAGGTGGTGCCGACGGCGGAGGGATTCGATCCGATTTTTCGCGAGGCGGTGCGCCGGCAGAGCGATGTCGAGGTGGATTATGGCGTTTTCTTGAGCGGCGGACTGGATTCGTCGC
>CAMFEP010000116.1 GCA_945949405.1 Kiritimatiellales bacterium | reverse complement strand
CCCCAGCCCCGTAGCCCGCATCGCCGGCACCGCCGCGAAGCGCTCGCCCAGCACCGCCAGTCCAGCCCCCCCCGCCAGCGTCTCGCGCAACACAAACACCCCCGCCACAATGCCCGCCACCGCCAGCAAAAACCCGCAAATGTTATGGAGAATACGCATTCGCTGTACAGCCCCGGGAGGGGCGGCCGCCTGGCCGCCCTACGTTCAGAAAGCCCCGCCCCTACCGCTTTTCCCGCAGAATCGCCACCAGCGCCTCAAGCCCCAGCAGGTAACTGCGCGCCCCAAATCCCATGATCTGTCCCACGCAACCCGCCGCCGTCACGCTGACATGTCGGAATTCTTCGCGCTTGTGCACGTTGGAGAGATGCACCTCAACGCAGGGCGCCCGGCACGCGGAAAGCGCATCAAGCAACGCAATACTCGTATGCGTGTAGGCCGCCGGATTGAAAATAATGCCGTCGTAAATTTTCGAACTCTCGCCGATCTTCGTGACCAGCGCGCCTTCGTCGTTGCTCTGAAAATCGTCGATCTCAACGCCCAGCTCGCGCCCGCGCTCACGTACCTGGCGGATGATCTCGCCCAGCCCCGCCTTGCCATAAATTTCCGGCTGGCGTTCGCCCAGCATCTGCAAATTCGGCCCGTTCAATACCAGAATTTTCATGGAGTACTTTCCAAGTCTTATATGCCTTCCGCAACCAAAGGTGGCCCGTGCGCTCCGCGCGCGGGCAATGCGTCATGCACGGGCCACTATACCGCAACCAGCCGCGGCAGACCACACCCAAACACGAGCGGCTCCGGCATGTTGCGCTCCAATTGGTCATGGAGCTCCTCCACCACGCGCACATGGCGCAAGGCAGTCGCCCGCGAAACCCCGCGCACCTGCGCCTTCAACACCGCCAGATGCTCGCCCAGCGCCACCCGCGCCTCATCCCCACCGCACGCCAGTATCAGCCGGTCGCGATACCACAGCAATAGGGTGCGCATCAACGCCGTGCGCTGTTCTCGGAACAGCGAGCTGGCCCGCGCGTCCAGCGTCTCATCCTCGGCCTCCACCGCCGCCGCGTCCGCCGCCGCCTCGATCTCCTCCGTCGCCGCCGCCTTCATCTCCTTCAACAGCGCCACAATCCGCTCCGACTGCGCCATCGCCGCCAGCAACGCGCTGGGCGCCTGCGCCCCGCCCTCCGTGAGAATGGCAATCAACCGCCGGTCCCACGCGGATTGCCCGGGCGCGTCATCATGCAGCACCAGCATCTGGCAGCGCGACACGATCGTCGCCAGCAGCAATTGTGGCGTGTCCGTGAGCAACAGAAACAAACTGCTCCCGGTCGGTTCTTCCAGCGTCTTGAGAAATGCATTGGCCGCCTCGCGCCCCAGACGGTCGGACCCCACGATCACGCACGCCTTCCACTGGCCGGCATACGCCGTTTGCTGCATGCGCTGCTGAATCGTCTCGCGCACCGCCTCCACCCCGATCTGGCGCGATTTCATTTGCGGCTCCACCCACAACGCGTCCTCGTGGGTCCGTTGCGCCACATGCCGGCACACCGTGCAGCCCCCGCAGGGAGCGCCGCGCTGCTTGCAGAATATTTTCTGGAGGATGCGCACCGCCAGCGCCGCGCCCACGGTTTTGGGATCGCCCACCACGATATAGGCATGCGCCAGCCGCCCGGCGTCGTGCGCCTGGGCGAGATAGGTGAAGGCTTGGTCGGATTTCACGCCGCCTGCCCCCGCAACGCAGCCACCGCCCGCCAGATATCCGCCGCCACTGCGTCCTCCGCCCGGTCGCCCGGAATCACACGAAACCGCTCCGGCCAGCGCTGCGCCATCACCAGATAGCCGTTGCGAACGCGCGCGTGAAACCCACGCTCCTCCCGCTCGAACCGGTCCTGCACCTGGTTGCGCCCCGCATTGCGCGCGCGCATCCGCGTCAAACTCGTGTCCACGTCCAGATCGAGCAGGAACGTCAGGTCCGGCACCGTCTTGCCCACCGCGAACGCATTGATCTCAATCATGCGCTCGACGTCAAAACCGCGCCCATACCCCTGGTACGCCGTGGTGGAATCCATGAACCGGTCGCACACCACCCATGTGCCCGCTTGCAAGGCCGGCTCAATCCGGTGGCGCACAATCTGCGCGCGGCTCGCGGCAAATAATAAAACCTCCGTCTCAGGACAGATGGCTTCCTTCGTCAAATCATTTTGCAAAATATCGCGAATAATCTCACCCGTGGGCGTCCCGCCCGGCTCGCGCGCACTGATCACCTGCAAACCCTCGGCGGCCAGCCGCGCCATCAGGCGCCGCACCTGGGTGCTCTTGCCGCACCCCTCCGGCCCCTCAAAAGTAATAAAACGCCCCCGCATAATCACGCCCGCCTCGGTTTGAGCTTGGCCCCGTCCGCCCCGTCACGCACGTCCCACCCCATCGCCGCCAGCGCATCGCGAATGCGGTCGGATTCCGCCCAGTTGCGTGTCGTACGCGCCTTGGCGCGCGCCTCAAGCAATTCCAGCGCCGCCGCATCCGGCACCGCCTCCGGCACCGCAACCACGCCAAGCACCGCGTCCATCTCGCGCAGCACCCCCAGCACGGCCGCCGCGTCACCAGCGCTCACGCTCCCCTGATTCATCGCGCGATTCCCATCGGTGATCAGTTCAAACACCGCCGCCAGCGCCTCCGGGGTGTTGAGATCCTCGCCCATCGCCGCTTGAAATTCCCCGAGCCGGCTTGCCGCCCACCCGGGAGGGGCGAGCGCCGCGAGCCCGCTTCCCCCCTTGGCCTTCCCCGCCACCTCCTCCAAACGCCCGCGAAATTCATCCAGCCGCGCCAGCGAAACACGCGCCGCATCCAGCGCGGAAAACGTAAAATTGAGCGCCTGGCGGTAGTGCGCCGACATCAGCACATAGCGCACCTCCCGCCCCGCATACCCCCGCCCGAGCAAATCGCGCAGCGTATAAAAATTCCCGAGCGATTTGGACATCTTGGTGCCGTCGACCACCAGATACCCGCAGTGCATCCAGTAACGCACGAAGGGCTTGCATCCCGTCGCCCCCTCGCTCTGGGCAATCTCGTTTTCGTGATGTGGGAAAATATTGTCCACGCCGCCCGTATGAATGTCGAAGGACTCGCCCAGATGCTTGATGCTCATCGCCGAGCACTCGATGTGCCACCCCGGCCGCCCCCGCCCCCACGGCGAATCCCACACCACGTCGCCGTCCGCCGCATCCCACCCCTTCCACAGCGCAAAGTCGCCAATACTCTCTTTCTCGTATTCATCCTGGCTGACCCGCGCCTCGGCCTTGAGCCCCGACATGTCGAGATGCGCCAGCCGCCCGTAATCCCCAAAGGTCTTCACGCGGTAGTACACCGAGCCATCCTCGGACCGATACGCATGCCCGGCGGCAATCAGCTTCTCAATCAAGACGATCATCTCCGGCACGTAATCGGTCGCCGCAGGGTAATGCTCCGCCGGCTCAATGTTGAGCACGCGCAAATCTTCAAAGAACGACCGCTTGTAGGTGGCCGTAAAGTCGCTGAGCGATACCCCCGCCTCGCGCGCGCCACGGATGGTCTTGTCGTCCACGTCCGTCAGGTTCATCACCTGCGTCACGCGATACCCCGCCACCTTGAGCTGGCGCCGCAGCAAATCTTCGAACATGTACGCGCGAAAGTTGCCGATGTGCGCGTAGTTGTACACCGTCGGCCCGCAGGTATACATGCGCACATGCCCGTCTTCGCGCGGCGCAAAGTCTTCAAGCCTGCGGCTGTAGGTGTTGTAAATTTTCATTCCCGCTCCACGTCGCCACCCAGGATCGTCGCGCCCGGTGCGCCCATGCGTTTGGGCCGGCAGATGCCCCGCTTGGATGTCTCCACGAAATCCGCAATTTCGTGCGCCGCTCCCGCCGGCAACGTCTCGCGGATGCGCTGCACCGCCTCGTGACGATTCAGACCCGTACCGTACAACAAAACAAAGGCCCGCTTGATGATCTTGCGCGCTTCCCCGCCCAGCCCCGCCCGCCGCATCCCCACCACGTTTAACGCGGCAATGTCGTTGTATTCCCCCGAATGCGTCGTCATGAACGGCGGCACGTCCACACTGACCGAACTGTTCCCGCCCAACATCGCCAGACGCCCCACACGGCAAAATTGGTGAACACCCGCGCCTCCTCCGATAAAGACGCCATCCCCAACCTCCACGTAGCCCGCCAGCATCACGTTGTTCACCAAAATCACCCGCTTGCCCAGGGTCACGTTGTGCGCGCAATGCGCATAGGCCATCAGAAAACACTGGTCCCCGATGCTCGTCACCGTGCCTTCCTTCGTTCCCCGCTGCACCGTCACACCTTCGCGAATCGTGCAGCCGGCGCCGATGCGCACCTCCGAGGGCACGTTGCCAAATGCCAGATCCTGCGGCAAATCACCCAGCACCGCGTTGGGATGCACCGCACATCCCGCCCCGAGCGTCGTGTAGCGCATGATCGCCACGTGCGACCCGATTCGGCAGTCGTCGCCAATCGTCACGTCCTCTTCAATGCATGTGAACGGCCCCACCGTCACACCGCTGCCCAGCCGCGCCCCCGCATGCACCACCGCCGTTGGATGAATCATCGTCAATGCTTGTCTTTCTCTCCGTGTCTCCGTGCCTCCGTGGTGAATCCCCTCCGACTCCGCCCAACTCACCCCCCCGAAAACTCCACCAACCGCTCCTCCTGCATGCTCACAAAGTCCGGTCCCACACCGCCCGCCCGCCTGCCAATCACAATATGGTCCAGCACCCGGATGTCAATGATCCGCCCCGCCTCGATCAACTGCCGCGTGATGCGTATGTCATCCGCCGATGGCGTCGGCTCCCCCGAGGGATGGTTGTGCGCCAGCACCACCGCCGCCGTCGTCGTGCGAATCGCCTCCCGGAACACCTCACGCGGATGCACCAGACTCGCGTCCAGAATCCCCTGCGACACCGTCAGCGGCGCACCCTTCAAATTATGCTTCGCATCGAGATGCAGCACCCAGAACACCTCGTGGTCGAGCGATCGCGCGCGCGCTCCCAGTAAATTGGCCACATCCGCCGGCGTACGGATTTTGCGCCGGGGCGGCATGGTTTCCTGATGCAACCGCCGCCCCACCTCCAGCGCCGCCAGCAACGTCTGTGCCTTGACCTTTCCCAGCCCCTTGATCTCCGGGTCCTTGGCCAGTTCTTCCACGGAGGCGTTGGCCAGGCTCGTCAGGGTTCCGTATTTCTTCACGAGGCGCGTCGCCAGTTCCACCACGTTCACCCCCCGCGTGCCGCTGCGCAACAGAATCGCGAGCAGACTCACATCGGAAAGATTGGACGCCCCCACGCGCTCCATTTCTTCCCGCGGTCGCAGCGTGGCGGGCAGATCGCGCAAGCGCATGGCCCCGGACGTGATCGTGTAATCCGTCACAACAACCTTCTGGCCTTTTTCCCGGCCCGCGTTTCAGGTTTCAGGCCTCATCCCTCCGCCCTCACCGCTGTCGCCCCCAGTTCCGCCCAGCGCGCCAGCACGGCCTTGCCAATAGCCTCCACCGGCGCGTCGGGCGCGACATCAATCCAGTCCACGCTGGCCTGCCGCGCAAACCATGTGCGCTGGCGCTTGGCATACTGCCGCGTGCGCTGCACCGTACGCATCACCGCCTCCTCGCGCGTGCATTGCCCCGCCAGCAGCGCAATCGCCTCCGCATACCCAATCGCCTGGCGCGCCGTCTCCGACAACGGCGCCGCCCCGGCCAGCAACCCCTCAACCTCGGCAACAAAACCGTGATCGTACATCGCGCGCACCCGCGACTCAATCCTCGTTTTGAGCGCCTCCGCCTCCATCCGCAGCCCCACGAACGGCACATGCGCCGACCGCGCCGGCCACGCCCGTTCCGGCAAGGCTGCGCCACCCTCCGTCAACTCCAGTGCCCGGATCAAACGCCGCGCGTTCTGTGCATCGGCAAGCGCCGCCAGCGCCTCGGGTTGCCGCGCGCGCAAGGCCTCCTGCAACCCCGCCACGCCCGAATTTTCAAAAACCGCCTGCCACCGCGCGCGCGCCACGGGATCTGGCGCCGCGCCCCCACGCAATCCTTCGATCAGGCAACGCATATAAAGCCCCGTGCCCCCCACCACCAGCAGCGTCCCCGGCGCCTGCGCCGCAAACGCCGCCTGCGCCGCCGCCAGCCAGTCCGCCACGCTGAACGACACGCCTGGCGCCGTCAGGTCGATGCCATAATGGATTACCCGCGTGCGCTCCGCGCCGCTTGGTTTGGCCGTGCCAATGTCCATCCCCCGGTACACCTGCATGGAATCGGCGGAAAGAATCGCGCGCCCGCCCCGTTCCGCAATCCATTGCGCCACGGAACTCTTCCCCACCGCCGTGGGCCCCACCAGGAAATGGGCGCTAGTCTGCATGATTCACGGCGTCGTGCGGCAATGAACTCCCGAACTTCCGACCACAAAAGGTGGACCGCGGCCTCCGGACGCGGT
>CAMFEP010000115.1 GCA_945949405.1 Kiritimatiellales bacterium | reverse complement strand
ACGTCCGGGTGGGGTGCAGATGCCGTTCCAGATTCGCACCAAACGCACGACACGTCTCTCGCAACACCCCATCCAAAACGGCGCCGACGCTTGCCTCCCCACCGCCAATGTGCTAACCCCACCGCATGTTCCCCATCCTCCGCTTCGTCCTCCGCCGCATCCTCCAAACCATCCCCGTCCTCCTCGGCGGCGTCACCATCACGTTTTTTCTGATTCACATGGCGCCCGGCGGCCCCTTCACCAACGAGCGCGCCTATTCCCCCGAAACCCTCGCCCAACTCAACGCCCACTACGGCCTCGATGACCCCCTGCTCGTCCAACTCGGCCACTACCTGAAAAACGCCATTCTCCACGCCGACCTCGGCCCCTCGCTCCGCTACACCAACCGCAGCGTCAACGACATCATCGCCCAGGGCTTCCCCGTCTCCCTCGAGCTCGGCCTCTGGGCCCTGCTCTTCGCCCTCCTCGTCGGCATCCCCGCCGGCGTCATCGCCGCCCTGCGCCCCCACTCCGCCACCGACCACATCCCCATGACCCTCGCGATGACCGGTATCTGCCTGCCCTCCTTCGTCCTCGGCCCCCTGCTCGTCCTCGCCTTCGCCCTCGGCCTAGGCTGGTTCAACGCCTCCGGTTGGAATACCCCCGGCGACCGCGTCCTCCCTGCGATCACCCTCGGCGCCGCCTACGCCGCCTACCTCGCGCGCCTGACTCGCGGTAGCATGCTCGAAGTCATGCCCCAGGATTATATCCGCACCGCCCGCGCCAAGGGCGCCTCCGAAGCGCGCGTCGTCTTTCACCACGCCCTGCGCAACGCACTGCTCCCCGTCGTCTCGTTCCTCGGCCCCGCCACCGCCGGCCTCATCACCGGCTCGTTCGTGGTCGAAACCGTCTTCCACGTCCCCGGCCTCGGCACCTCCTTCGTCATGAGCGCCTTTAACCGCGACTACACCCTCGTCCTCGGCCTCGTCGTTTTCTACGCCACGCTCGTCACCGGCTTCAACGCCCTCGTGGATCTCCTCATCGCCCTCCTCGACCCGCGCACGCGAAAGACCCTGACATGACCTCCCTACCCGCACCCAACCAATGCCCCCCCCTCCGAGGTGGACCGCGGCCTCTGGACGCGGTCTCCGATTCCACCCCCGACCAACCCGAACGCTTCTGGTCCGCCACCTGGCGCCGCCTCATGCGCAACCGCCTCGCCATGCTGGGCCTCGCCCTCCTCGCCACCGTCGCCCTGCTCTGCCTGCTCGGACCGGCCTTCACAAAATACGGCTACGAGCAGATCAACCTCGATCTCGGCCCCTCGCCTCCCTCCACCGCCCACTGGCTCGGCACCGATCAACTCGGCCGCGACCTCTTCACCCGCCTGCTCTCCGGCGGCCGAATCTCTCTCCTCGTCGGTCTCTGCGGCGCCGCCGTCTCGCTCATCGTCGGCCTCACCTACGGCGCCACCTCCGGCTACCTCGCCGGCCGCGTGGACACCGTGATGATGCGGATCGTGGACACGATCTACGCCCTGCCCTTTTCCGTGCTCGTGATCGTCTTGATGGTCGTCTTCGAGCGCAACATCATCCTGATCTTCGTGGCGATCGGACTCGTCGAATGGCTCACCATGGCGCGCATCGTCCGCGCCCAGGTCTTGAGCCTGCGCGAACAGAGTTTCATCAAGGCCGCCAAAGTTTTGGGCTATTCCCCCGCCCGCATCATCGCCCGCCACGTCCTGCCCAACGTCATCGGCCCCGTCGTGGTCTACACCACCCTCACCGTCCCCCAGATCATCCTGCTTGAGTCGTTCTTGAGCTTCCTGGGCCTGGGCGTGCGACCTCCCATGAGCTCCTGGGGTTCCCTGCTCCACGATGGCGCCGGCGCCATGCAATCCTACCCCTGGATGCTGATCGCCCCCGCCGTCTGCCTATCCCTCACCCTCTTCGCCCTGAATGTCGTCGGCGACGGCCTCCGCGACGCCCTCGACCCCCGCTTCACCCCACGCACCACACGTTCTTGAAACTGGATCGGGAGGGGCGGCCGCCTGGCCGCCCTCGTTCAAGGTGATCCGCAAGTCGCCGAATCCGAAATCGCCCGAGTCCTCGAAGCTTGCCCGCCGTAGGCGGGGGCGATGGCAAGTGCGGTGTGCGTTTGACTCACCCCGGCCCAAGGCGGGATGCGAATAGGTCGTGCCTCAACTTGGTGTAGCGTCACGCGCGATTCCTACCTCCCCCTCCGTCCTTGCTCCGGTGGAGCCAGCGTCCCCAACGCGGCCTATGGGGTTGCCGTCCTCGGCAAGCCCATCCAGACGCGGTGGGGACGCTGGCGACGCCGGAGGTGGGCCAAATGCACACCGCGGCCACGCTGTGTACGCCGAAAAAGAGAAAACGTCATCCGCCGAATGACAAATGACGAATGCCTAGTAACCAACGACGCCGATCAGGGCGCAGGCGCCGCTGGCGCCGCATCCGCCGACGGAATCGCAATCGGCTCCGTCGGAATCGCCGTCACCGGCCCCGCGACAGGCGCTGCCTCCACCGGCGCGCTCGCCGCGGCATCCGCCGTCGCCAGCGGCGCAAAACCATCCGCACCACCACCCGGCATGCCACCCGAAAGCGGCACGGGCCCCGGCACGCTCGCCGGAATCTCCGGCGCCGCCGGCGCCACCGCCACCACACTGTCCGCCGCCGAACGCTCTTCACGGTTCGACCCCAGCATCGCCAGCAACGTCGTGTTCGCCAGGAAAATCGCCGCCATGATCACCGTGGCACGCGTCAGCACATTGCCCGCCTGCGAACCGAACATGGCTTCGCCCATGCCGGCCCCAAACGCCAGCCCAATCCCCTGGCTCTTCGACCGCTGAATCAAAATCGCCACCATCAGCAGCAGGCAAACCAGAACTTCAACCGTGTATAAAATAAATGTGACCACGCCCATCATAGCTGCTCCTCCGCGCCCTCCGCGCCTCCGCGAGAGACATTCCGACTCCCCTACTCAAGCTCCCCATCAGGCAGCGCCGGCCCCTTCGCCGGAATCGCCGCCCGCACAATCTCCACGAATGAACGCGGCTCCAACGACGCGCCCCCGATCAACCCGCCATCAATATCCGCCTGCGCCATCAGCGCCACGGCGTTGTCGGGCTTCATGCTGCCACCATACAGGATCCGCACCTTCGACGCCAGCCCCGCCCCGCCCATGGTCGCCAGCGTTTCGCGGATGAACGCATGCATCTCCTGCGCCTGCTCGGGGGACGCCGTGCGCCCGGTCCCGATCGCCCACACCGGCTCGTACGCCACGATCACGTCCCCAAGCCGCTCGCCCACATCGCTTAAACTCTTCGCAAGCTGCTCACCCACCACCTCGCGCATCCGCCCGGCATCACGCTCCTCAAGCGTCTCGCCCACGCACACGATCGGGGTCAGCTTCGCGCCCAGCCCGGCCTTGACCTTGCGGTTCACCATCTCGCTCGTCTCAGAGAAATAACTGCGGCGCTCACTGTGGCCCAGAATCACATAGTGGCAGTACAGGTCGCGTAGCATGCCCGCGGAAATCTCACCGGTGTACGCGCCGCTCGCCTCCCAGTGCATGTTCTGCGCGCCCAGCTTGATGCTCGAAGAATCGATCGCCTCGCCCACCGCTTTCAGCGCCGTGAACGGCGGACACAACACCACATCCACTTCGCGCGTGTCGTCGAGTACTTCCTTGATGCCCTCCGCCAATTTCTGGGCATCCGCCACCGTCTTGTTCATCTTCCAATTGCCGGCAACCAACTTTTTACGAAATTTCTTCACATGGCCCCCGCTGTTTCCGAAATTCCGCAATCGGCAATCGGCAATCGGCAATCGGCAATCATATCTTCTCCGTCAACGCCGCAATCCCCGGTAAATTCTTGCCTTCCAAAAATTCCAAACTCGCCCCGCCGCCCGTGCTGATGTGCGTCATGCGATCCGCCAGTCCGCTCTGATTCACCGCCGCCACGCTGTCCCCGCCGCCGATCACGCTCACGCATTTCGTCGCCGCCACGGCCTTGGCCACCGCCAGCGTGCCGCCCGCGAACGGCGCCATCTCGAAACAGCCCATCGGCCCGTTCCACACCACCGTGCGCGCCCCCGCGATCTCGGCCGCGTAGATCGCCGCGGTCTTGGGCCCGATATCCAGCGCCATCCAGCCCTCCGCGATGCCGTCTTCGCCCACGGTCTTGCGGTTGGCGTTGGCGCTGAACGCGTCGGCAATGATGTGATCCACCGGCAGCAGCAACTTCACCTTGAGCGCCGCCGCCTTGGAAAGCAACTCCTTCGCCAGCGGAACCTTGTCTTCCTCAACCAATGACTTTCCCGTGGGCAGCCCCTTCGCGCGGTAAAACGTGTAGGCCATCGCCCCGCCGATCAGCAGCGCGTCCACCTTCGTCAGCAGGTTGCTGATCACGTTGACCTTGTCGCTCACCTTGGCCCCGCCCAGAATCGCGACGAACGGCTTGTCCGGGTGCGACAGCACCTGGCCCATGTATTTGATTTCCTTCTCCATCAGAAATCCCGCGCCGTTCACCTTGAAAAACTTACAAACCACCGCCGTGGAGGCATGCGCGCGGTGCGCCGTGCCGAAGGCATCGTTCACATACACGTCCCCCAGCATCGCCAGTTCCTTGGCGAACGCCTCCTGCTTCAGCTTCATCGCCGCCTTGGCGACCTTCTTCTCGTCATCCGTCGCCGTCTCCGGCAGCTTGACCTTGCCTTCTTCTTCCTTGTGAAAACGCAGGTTCTCCAAAAGCAAAATCGGCTTGGAGACATTCAGCCCCTCCGCCAGCCTGCGCACCTCGGGACCGATGCAATCCTCGGCAAACACCACCGGCTTGCCCAACCGCTCCGCCAGCCGCTCCGCCGCGGGCTTCAAACTGAACTCCGGTTCCGCCTTGCCGCCCTTGGGCCGCCCCAGATGACTCATCAGCACCACCGTCGCGCCCTGCTCGAGAATATACCGGATCGTCGGCATCGCCGCCGTGATGCGCGTATCGTCCGTAACCTTGCCGTCCTGCAACGGCACGTTGAAATCCACGCGCATCAACACGCGCTTGCCCTTCAAATCCATGTCACGAACACTGATCTTGCTCATCACAATTTTTCTGCGTTTGCCGCGGGAGGGGCGGCCGCCTGGCCGCCCTCAAACTCTGACTCGCCCGCGCCCCATGCCCCACCCGACACCTGACACCTGACACCTGAACCCTGACACCTCCTGGCCCTACTTCCCATCCACCGCCGCCATGTGCGCCACGAGATCGACCACCTTATTGGAATAGCCCCACTCGTTGTCGTACCAGGCGATCAGCTTGACGAAGCGGTCGTTGAGCATGATCCCCGCATCGGCGTCGAACACCGACGTGCAGGTCTCTCCGATGAAGTCCGAGGACACCACCGCATCTTCCGTGTAGCCCACGACGCCCTTCATCGAACCTTCGGACGCAGCCTTCATCGCCGCCTTGATCTCGTCGTACTTGGCCGGCTTCACCAGACGGCAGGTCAGGTCCACCACCGAAACATCCGCCGTCGGCACGCGGAACGCCATGCCCGTGAGCTTGCCGTTTAATTCGGGAATCACCTTGCCCACGGCCTTGGCCGCACCCGTGCTGGATGGGATGATGTTGTACCCCGCACCGCGACCACCGCGCCAGTCCTTGCCGGACGGACCGTCCACCGTCTTCTGCGTCGCCGTGGTCGCATGCACCGTGGTCATCAACCCTTCTTCGATGCCCCACGTGTCGTTGATCACCTTCGCCAGCGGCGCCAGGCAGTTCGTCGTGCAGGATGCGTTGGAAACGATCTGCAAATCCTTGGTGTACTTGTCCTGGTTCACGCCCATCACAAACATCGGCGCGTCCGCCGAAGGCGCCGAGATGATCACCTTTTTCGCACCCGCCGTAATGTGCGCCGACGCCTTGGCCTTGTCCGTGAACACGCCCGTGGATTCCACCACGTAGTCCGCCCCGCACGCCTTCCAGGGAATCTGCGTCGGATCTTTCTGACCAAACACGGCGATCGTCTTGCCGTTGACCACGAGCTTGCCCTCGCCCGACGTCACCGTGCCCTTGAAGCGCCCGTGCACCGTGTCGTACTTGAGCATGTACACCATGTACGCCGGATCGATGAAGGGGTCGTTGATCCCAACCACCTCGATTTTGGGATTGTTCAGCGAGGCGCGGAACACCAACCGGCCAATTCGTCCAAACCCATTGATACCAACTTTGATCGACATGACGATGCCTCCTTATTGTGGAAACGGATCGAGCCCCGCAGGGCATTTCCCTGCGGAAAATGAAGCAAGTACCATATCCAACCCCCCGCCCCCCGTCAATCCCCGTACCCCCCGGATTACCGAAACTTTCAACGTGTAACTCTCAACTTTGAACGTTCAAGTCCGGACGGTACCGCCGATAGTTTGTTTTCTGGATTTCCCCGTTAAACGTTGAGAGTCGAACGTTCAAAGTTGAAAGTTTCCGTATCCTGCCCCCCCCAATCCACCAATCACCCAATCCTCCCACCCCCCACCCCCGTTGCAGTCACGCCCGAGTCCATGCATAATGCCCCAGCCCCATGAAAATCATCGACCGCTA
>CAMFEP010000114.1 GCA_945949405.1 Kiritimatiellales bacterium | reverse complement strand
ATGTGAGATGTGAGATGTGGCGGGATGTGGGATGTGGCGGGATGCGGGATGTGGCGGGATGTGGGTAGTTGCCCGTCTCAATGGGCGGGGACCATGAGGGGCGGGTCGGGGTTTTCGGGTGCGGGGATGAGGAGGCGTTGGAGGTCTTCATCGGGGGTGGCGCCGAGGGTGAGGGCGCGCTGGTAGTGCGTTTCCGCATCCACGCGGTTGGTGGGATTCAGCAGCAACAGGATACGCGCCAGGTTGTAATGGCCTTCATGTGACGTTTCATCCAATTCCACGGCGCGCTGGACGCAGGTGAGCGCGCGGTCGGGGGCACCCAAGCCCAGGTAGACGGTGCCGAGGGCGAGTTGTGCGCTGGCGGCATTGGGATGTTCCTCGACGAGGGGCTCGAGGATGTACAATGCGTCCTCAAAATTTCCCAACTGACATTGGGCCGTGGCAATCAGCAGGCGCAACTGTGCATCGTCGGGATTGGCGCGCAGGGCATCCAGCAGCAGCAGGCGCGCGTCCTCGGCGTGATTCTGGCGCAAGAGTTCGGATGCTTTCCGGCGTGTGATTTCCAGCGTGGGTGCAGACGGGGTGGAACTGTTTTTTTCGACGGAGTTGGTGGCGGGTGGCGGCGTGGATGCCGTGGGCTGGGGTGTTGACGAGAGGGCTTTGAGGTTGCGGTCGCGACGTTGCAGGTCCTGCAGTTGATCGCGGCAGTAATCGGCGCGGAAGCGCGAGAGGGCGTGATCCCAATCGGGATAGGTTTTTGTGAGGGTGTCGTATTCCTTGAGGGCTTCCTCGTACAAAATGGTGGCGGTACGGAGGTCACCCTGGGCGCGCGCATCGTCGGCTGATTGCATGAGATGGTGGGCGAAGTTGAAGCGCGTGGCGGTGGATTCGACGGGCAGGGGGGCGTCGGCGGGACGGGCGGGTGTGGCCGTGGCGAGGAGCAGGAAGGCGCAGAGGAGGAGCAAGCGATGCATGGGGGACTGTAGCGGGGAGGGAAAGGGGGAGGCAAGCGGGGACCAAGGCGAACGCATCTAAATTTGGACCCCATTTGCAGGCCAAGATTGCCGAATATCGAGTTGAGAATGATGAAATCTCGGAAATGCCTTCGACATTCTGCGGTTCAAAATTCGGAAATCTGCGGTTGTAGGCGTGGTTTTCCTGAGTTTTGATGCGTCTGCCCTGAAGCGAGGACTGGCATTGGTTTGGGCGAAAGGGAATGGGGAGACCGCGTCCTGAGGCCGCGGTCCACCTCGGAGCCGGTAAATAGGACGGATCGGAGTTGGCGATGGCGTGCAAAGTGGGCTATAAGGAAAATATGAGTTCCAAGGTGAGGCACAAGCGGCGTCATCGCGTGCGCAGCCGCACGTCACGCAAGATTCGGACAACCATGGGTGCGGCGGGGGGCGTGGGCTTGTTGATTGGCGTGGGGTCGATTGTGTGGGGCTGGTGGGAGGGGAACTCGAACCTGCGCCTGGTGGGTGTGCTGTATGTATGTGTGGCGCTTGGCGTGCTGGCGGCGCGGCAGGCGATGGCGGTGGCGGCAGACGCGCGGCGGGCACATGGCGGGGGCAGGCGTGGGCCGGACGACGCATTGGGCAACGAACAGGACGACGAGTTGGATGGGGATGCCCGGGAAGTCTCTGATGTGCTGAAAACTCCGGACATCACGCGGAGCTAAATTGTGGAACCCACAGGTCAGGCATATGGCAAGGCCGGGTATGGCGTGGACATCCAGGGCGAGCGGATCGTCGTGGTGCGCGCCGAGCGGGGCCGTGCGCGGGTGACGTGCAACGTGGTGCGCGCGGAGGACCGACTTTTCCAAGGTGCGGCGAAGCAGGGTGTGCCGGTGGCGGCGGTGCTTGGTCCGCGCGAGAGCATCACGCAATGGCTGGAGGTGGCCTTCGGGGCGCGCGCCAAGGCGTTGAAGGTGTTGCCCACGGTGCTGGATATTCAATTGCCATTTGCGGTGGAGCAGTGTGCCTACGGGTTTACGGCGGTGCAACGGACGACGGCGGGGCGCACGCGCGCATTGGGGGTGGCGGCGCGGTTTGCGGATGTCGAGCGAAAGCTGGCGCGCCTGGCGCAGGCGGGGGTGGATCCGGTGGTGCTGGATCACGAGGGGCTGGCGCTGTGGACGCAGAGCCTGGAGGAAATGCCCGGCGAGGCGGCGGAGGCGGGCCCCGCGGCCAAGCGCGGGACAGGGGCGGTGCGGGTGGTGGCGTACCGTGGGGTGGAGCGCGAAACGCTGGTGGTGGGTGTGGCGGGGGAGTATCGCGGGGCGCATGCGGTGCGGTTGGAAGATGCCGCGCAGGTGCGGCGGCTGATTCGCGCGGCGGCGGGCGGGGACGTGCAGCGCGTGAGCTGGTGGTGGGCCGGGCCCGGCGCGGAGGATCAGGCCGCGTGCGAAGCGGTGATTGCGGGGTTGCGGCAGGATTGGGGGGACGGCTGGGCGGAGGGGCGGAATTGCATGGTGGCGGTGCATCGTGAGCCGGCCACGTTTTTGGCGCGCGCGCTGGCGACCCGACTGGTGACGCCCGGCGCGTGGCGGTGCAATTTGCGTACGGGGGCGTTTGAACATCCGGCGTTGGCGCGGGCGCGGGCGGGAAGCACGACGCGGGCGCTGGCGCTGGCCTTAGCGGCGGGACTGGTGCTATGCGCGGTAAATTTGGCGGTCAGCGCGCTGGTGCGGGAGCGGGTGGGGGCCTATGAGGCGGTGCTGGTGGAATTGGGGCAGGCCACGGCGGGACGCGCATTGGGGGCGGCGCGTGGGGCGCAGGCGGTGCTGATTGCCAAACGGCAGGTGGAGGCGCAACGGCGGGCGACTGAGCCGTATCGGCGATACAGCGAGCCGCGGCTGACAGGCCTTGCGGGGGCGATCATAGAGGTTGCCGGCAAGCAGGCGGTGACGGTGGAATCGTTGGTGCTGAAGCCGGAGCGTTTGAGTGTGTCGGGGTGCGGTCCGGGCTGGGAGAGTGCGGCGCCGTTGGTGGCGACGCTGGAAGCGCGTGGGTTTACGGCGACGGTAGATCGTGAGGCGGCGCTTGCCGATGGGACGATTCCATTCAGTGTCACGGCGGAGGCGCGCCATGAGTAGGGGCACAGAGAGGGGAATCGGGATCAAGGTTCTGGTGGCGATCGCCGTGGCGATCTGGGTTGTGGGGGTGGTGTGGAGCGCGGGGACGTGGCGTTTGCTGGCGGAGGAATCGGCGCGCGTGCGCGGGTTGGCGTCGGAGGTGGCGACGATGCGCGCGCTGGCCGTTGAAGCGGCAGGGTATGCGGAAACGCAGAAACGCGTGCAGGGGGTTGCGGCGACGGCGCCGGTGGCGCTGGCGGGGGTGGTGGGGGAACGGATTACCGGCGCGAAGGTGGATCAGACGCGGGCGCGGAGGCAGTCACTCGGCGATGGGTGGGCGCTGCACGAGCAGGATTTGGTTTTCGATGAAGTTGGAATTATTGAGGTGATGGGGCTGGTGGACGAACTTGAGGCGGGCCAGCCGCCGTGGCGACTGGAAGCGCTTGAGATTCGCGCGGCGGCGCATACGCCGGGGGTGGGGCAGGTTTCGCTCACGCTGGCGGCGTTGCAGCGGGACTCGTGAACGGACACGCCTGACGGCGTTACTACGAACGGGTTTGCCTGCCGCCCAGTGAAGAGTTTCAGCCGGAAATGCTTTTATGGATTCGGAGAACGCCTGAAGGCGTCACGCCGAACGGGTTTTCTCGATTCCCCGCCGGATGCCTGCTGACGAATGGGCGCGGCGTGCGTAGACTTCCGCGCATGTCATCGGAATTCATCCGCATCGAAGGCGCGCGGCAGAACAATCTGAAGGGGCTCAACCTTCAACTGCCGCTGCGCGAACTGATCGTCATCACGGGAGTGAGCGGTTCGGGCAAGTCCTCTCTGGCCTTTGATACGATTTATGCCGAGGGGCAGCGCCGCTACGTGGAGACCTTTTCGCCGTACGCACGGCAATTTCTCGAGCGGATGGACAAGCCGCGCGTCGATCGTATTGACGGCATTCCGCCGGCGATCGCGATTGACCAGACCAACCAGGTCCGTACCTCGCGCTCGACCGTGGGGACGATGACGGAGCTGAACGATCACCTGAAGCTGCTCTTTGCGCGGGCGGCGGCGTTGTATTGCCGGCAGTGCGGGAAGCTGGTGCGGCGGGATACGGCGGAGGCGGTGGCGGGGGAGCTGCTCCGGAGGGATGAGGGCGGAGAGATGAGGGATGAGGGCGGAGGGATGAGGGATGAAGGAGGAGGTGGGGAAACTTCCAACTTTGAACTTTCAACTTTCAACGCTCAAGGGGGAAAGACGGCGGTGATCAGTTTTCCGGTGAAGGTGCCGGATAATTTTTCCAAGGGGGAAGTGATCGGGCTGTTGGAGAAGCAGGGATACACGCGGGTGCGGGAGGTTGGGGCGGGGGTGTTGGCGGTGGTGCAGGACCGGGTGGCGTTGGTGGTGGCGAAGAAGGGGCGGATTGTCGAAGCGATCGAAGCGGCGTTCCGGCATGGGCAGGGACGGGCGGATGTGAGTGTGGGAGAGGGAGAGGCGGCGCAGGTGCGGCGGTTTTCCTCCGCGTTGCATTGCGCCGATTGCGACATTCACTATCACGATCCGAATCCGAGTTTGTTCTCTTTCAATTCGCCGCTCGGGGCCTGCGAGACCTGTCGTGGGTTTGGGCGCGTGATTGGGATCGATTATGGGCTGGTGATTCCCGACGAGACGCGCACGCTGGCGGGAGGGGCGGTAAAGCCGTGGCAGTCGCCGAGCAATGCCGAATGCCAGGCGGACATGCTGCGCGCGGCGCGGCGGCGGGGGATACCCACGAACGTGCCGTGGAAGGACTTGAACGCGGACCAGCGAGCCTGGGTGGTGGAAGGCGAAGGAAGCTGGGAGGAGGGGCATTGGTATGGGGTGAAGCGGTTTTTCGTCTGGCTGGAGAAGAAGAGCTACAAGATGCACATCCGCGTGCTGCTGTCGAAATACCGATCGTACAATGCGTGTCCGGTGTGCAAGGGGGCGCGGCTAAAGCCCGATGCGCTGCTGTGGCGGGTGGGTGAGCGGAAATTCAATCTGCACGACGTCATGCTGCAACCAATCGATGTGTGCCGGGACTTATTTCAGGAACTGAAACTGCCGGCGCCGCTGGATGAAGCCACCGACGTGCTGTTGGGAGAAATCCGGTCGCGATTGGGGTATTTAAACGACGTGGGATTGGGGTACCTCACGCTGGACCGCCAGTCGCGCACCTTGAGCGGCGGCGAGGTGCAGCGCATCAACCTGACCACGGCGTTGGGAACGTCGCTGGTCAACACGCTCTTCGTGCTGGATGAGCCCAGCATCGGGCTGCACTCACGAGACATCCGGCGGCTGATTGGGATTCTGCACCGGCTGCGCGACGCGGGAAATACGCTGATCGTGGTGGAGCACGATCCGGAGGTTATTCGCGCGGCGGACCGGGTGATTGATATGGGGCCGGGGCCGGGAGAGAAGGGCGGGCGGATCGTGGCGATGGGGACGTTGAAGGAGCTTTTAAAGCATCGCGAGTCGAGGACGGCGGGGTACTTGCGGGGAACATTGCGGGTCGAAAGCGGCTCGGCGGGACGCCTCGCCCTACCTTCGGCACTCGCTATTCATATCCGCGGGGCGACGCACAATAATCTGAAGAATATTGATGTGCGGGTGCCGTTGAACCGGCTGGTGGCGTTTAGCGGGGTTAGCGGGTCGGGGAAGTCGACGCTGGTTGAGGACGTGTGTTACCGCGGCTTGTTGCGGGCGTTGCATCAGTCGACGGAAAACCCCGGCGCGCATCGGGCGATCGAGGGGGTTGAAGCGATCGATGACGTGGTGCTGATGGATCAGTCGGCGATCGGCAAGACGACGAGGTCCAATCCGGCGAGTTATGTGGGGGCGTTGGATGGGATTCGTAAGCTTTTTGCGGAGGAACCGCTGTCGCAAGAGCGCGGTTACACGGCGGGGACATTTAGTTTCAATTCGGGAAATGGGCGATGTCCCACATGTTCGGGCAACGGGTTTGAGCATGTTGAGATGCAATTTTTGAGCGACGTGTATTTGCGGTGTCCGGATTGCGATGGGCGGCGGTTTCGGGATGAGGTGTTGGAGGTGCGGATTAGAGGGGCGGGCATTGGTCAGCGGTCAGTGGGCATTGGGCATTGGGGAGGAGGTGCCGCTTCGATTGCGGATGTGCTGGCGATGACGGTGACGGATGCCTGTGTGTTCTTTCAGGGACAGGCGGATATTTTGCGGGCGCTAGAGCCGTTGGAGGCGGTGGGGTTGGGGTACGTGCGGCTGGGGCAGCCGGTGCCGACCTTGAGCGGGGGCGAGGCGCAGCGGTTGAAGCTGGCGGGGCATCTGGCGCAGACGGAAGACAAGCCGCGCAAGCCGGGCGGCACGTTGTTCCTGCTGGATGAACCCACGACGGGGTTGCACTTTGATGATATCGCGGTGTTATTGCGCGCGTTGCGTCGATTAATTTCGGCGGGAAATTCGGTTGTGCTGATCGAGCACAATCTGGATGTGTTGCGGGCGGCGGATTGGATTATCGATCTGGGGCCGGAAGGCGGCGATGCGGGCGGGCGCGTGGTGGCGGAGGGAACGCCGGCGCAGATCATGGCGGTGGAGGGAAGTTTTACGGGGGGGGCGCTGA
>CAMFEP010000113.1 GCA_945949405.1 Kiritimatiellales bacterium | reverse complement strand
AAGGGAAGGGCATTGACGCCGTCGAGCTCCGTGGTGAGCGGTTGACCCGTCGCCGCGAGAATGGTGGGCACGAGGTCGACGTGGCTGACGAGTCCTGGTACGCGGCGGCCCGCGGGCAAGCCAGCCGGCCAGCGTACGATGAGCGGGATGCGCACGAGTTCCTCGTAATGGAAGGGGCCTTTCATCCAGAGTCCGTGGTCCCCGAGCAGTTCACCGTGGTCGGTGGTGAAGATGACGATCGTGTTTTCGGCGAGGCCTTCGACGTCGAGGGCCTCGAGGACGCGCGCGAGTTGCTCATCGAGCAGCTTGCACATGCTGTAATAATAGGCGCGTCCGAGGCGGGCCTCGTCGGGGGTCACCGCCGCGAAATTGCCTCCGCTTCCCTGGCCCGCGACCATATAGGTGCCCTGGATGCCGTCCGCCTTGAGGCGGCCATGGTGCGCCGCGAGGAAATGCGGAGGTTTGTCGTCCAATTCCCCGGGGGCGAAGCGTGGCATGGGAACGGATTCCGGGGAAATTCGACCTGGGTAATCGGTCGGCAGGCAATGCGGGTGATGCGGGTCCTGAAAGCCGATGGACAAAAAGAACGGGCGGGCGCGAGCATGCTCCCGCAGAAACGCAATCGAGCGGTCGGCGGTCCAGACGCTGTTGTGAAGGCGGGTGGGAAGATTCCAGTCGTAGGCCTCGCCGCCGAAGTAAAAGCGGCTGTGTCGCTCCATGGTATTCAGCCGCGCGACGCCCTCCTCCCCGACCTGCTCCCGCACCCAGACGCCGTAGTGGCCGTTGATGCCGAATTCCGTGTGGCCCAGGGCCGTTTCGAGGGTTTCAAATCCATAGTAGGGTCCGCGAAACGCAGGGTAATGGTCCTTCCAATCGCGAATCGATTCCAGGCTTGTCCCCTTGGGCGAGCCATGGGGTTGGAAATGGATTTTGCCGACGCTGTGCGTGCGATAGCCGGCGGTGGCGAGGCGGTGGCCGAGCATGATGGCATCTTCCGGAACGCTGGTGCCCACGTTCCATGCACCGTGGCGGGAGAGGTACTGGCCGGAAAAGATGCTGGCACGAGAGGGGGTGCAGACAGGATTGGTGCAATACGCGCGCTCGCAGACGACGCCTTCCGCGGCGAGGCGGCTGGTGCCGGGGGTGCGGGTGAAGGTTGCGCCATAGGCGGCGAGCGAATCGCACCGTTGCTGGTCCGTGGTGATCAGGACGATATTCGGCGGCGGAGGTTTCATGGTGAAACGGGGGAGAGCGTTACAACGCGAGCGCCGGCGGAGGCGCGAATGGCACGGATGTCGCAGGACTCACCCACGGCCTTACGATAGGCGCGCTGGAGGGCATGGGTCGCAACCTCTGCGTCGCGCGGATGGACCAGCGCCACGGCGCTGCCACCGAATCCGCCGCCAGAGAGCCGCGCGCCCAGGATCTGGGGAATTTTCTGCGCGGCTGCGACGACCGCATCCAATTCGTGGCAGGAGTTTTCGAAGTAGGTGCGCGAGCTTTCGTGCGAAGCGTACATCAATTTGCCAAACGCCAAGAGATCACCGCGCGCCAGCATCTCCCGTCCCCGCAACACGCGCTCATTTTCGCCAATCGGATGCGCGGCGCGCTTGGCCTCGATGGGATCCATGGAGGCGTGATGCTTTTCCCATTCGAGCCAGCTGACATCGCGAAGGGCGCTGACGGGGTGGGGAAGAACGCCGGCGAAGAAACGCGCGGCCTCCTCGCAATGCTGGCGACGGGCATTATACTCGCCATCCACGAGGGCGTGTTTGGCATGGGTGCGGCACATCAGGAAGGCAGCGTCATCACCCAACGCCACGGGCTCCACGGACAGCGTGCGAAAATCGGTCATAACGAGGTGATCCGGCTCGCCGAACAGACTGGAGATTTGGTCGAGCAAGCCGCACTTCACGCCGGCATACTCGTGCTCGGCATGCTGCCCGATGCGCGCCAGTTCCAGCCGCGAGGGATGCAGGTTGTACAGCGAGGCCAGGGCCAGTCCGGCGGAAATTTCCAAGGCGGCGGAACTGGACAGGCCGGCCCCGAGGGGGACATTGCCCAGGAGCACACCGTCGAATCCGGTGGCAGGGGTGCCGTGTGGGTGTAGACCCGCGAAGACACCGATGACATAGTTCGCCCAGGTGTGTTTGGGTGAGGGAAGGGGACGGCCCGTCACGAAAGAGGCCATTTCCATGGTGTTTCCCGCGACGAGGCGGCAGGTGCCGGTGTCGTTCGGTGCGGCCAGAAAGTACGTGCCAAAATCGATGGCCGCGGAAAGCACATAGCCTTCGTTGTAGTCGGTGTGGTTGCCCAGGACTTCGACGCGGCCCGGGGCATAGGCGGCATGGGTGTGGGCGTGGCCGAAGGATTTTATAAATTTTTCGGAGGCGTCGCGCAAAAGATCAGTTGTCATGTGTCATTGGTCAATGGGCATCAGTCATTGGGCATTGAGAATATTCCCAATGACTATTGACGAATGACTTTTAGCAACTCGTCGCGCTTCAATTCCATCTTGGCGCGGGACTTGGCTTCCAGGTTGAGGCGGACGAGGGGTTCGGTGTTCGAGGCGCGGACGTTGAACCACCAATCCTCGAACTCGACGCTGTAACCGTCGAGTTCGAGAATGCGACCGTTTATGAAACGGTCGCGGATGCGTTGGATGGCGGCGGCGGGATCGTGCACCTCGGAATTGATTTCACCGCTGCAACTGTAGCGCTGAATGGGTTTGACCAGTTCGGAAAGCGGTTGCTTCGCGCGGCTCACGATGTTGGCCACGGAGAGCACCGCCATGCTGGAGCTTTCGGTGTAGTAGTTGTGCTTGAAGTAATAGTGTCCGGAAAGTTCACCAGCGAAGATGCCGTCGCTATCGCGCATCTGTTGCTTGATGAAGGCGTGGCCCACACGGCTCATCATGGGGGTACCGCCACCGGCCTCGATGACTTCCTTGACGGCCCAACTGCTGCGCAGATCGTAGAAAATCACACCCTTCTGGCGGGCCAGGATGTCCTGGGCGATAAGCGCGGTGATGATGTCCATGGGGATGATGGCGCCGTGCTCGTCGGTGAAGCCCACGCGATCGGCATCGCCATCGAAAGCCACGCCAAAATCATATTTGCCCGCGCGCATCTTGTGTTGCAAGGCTTCATAGGTTTCGTAGAGGAGCGGGTTGGCCTCGTGATTGGGGAAGGTGCCGTCCAGCGTGTCGAAGAGCGGGTCGATCGTAAGGCCCTTCATGCCCTGGAGGACGCGGGCCTCGACGATGCCCATGCCGTTGGCCATGTCCGCGGCGATATGCAGGGGCCGTTGCAAGGCCGCGGCGGGGCGGATGTGGGCAATATAGTCGGATTCGATGGCGTGGCGCTTCACGGTTCCGGGACGGGGCGCCGGGGGGGCGAAGGCATTTTCCATGACGAGGCGCTCGATGTCCTTGATGCCTGTGGCCCCGCTGATGGGGATGGCGCGGTCGCGGGTCATTTTCATGCCGTTCCATTCACCGGGATTATGTGAGGCGGTGATCATGACACCCGCATCGGCACCGAGACTGCCCACACCGAAATAGAGCATGGGGGTGGAACAGAGGCCGAGGTCGGTGACCTCCACGCCCTGCATGGTGAGCCCGCGCGCGAGAGCCTCGAAGAGGGGCATGGAGTGGGGGCGCATGTCGCGCCCCACCACGACGGTTTTGCATTTTACGAAGGTGGCGAAGGCCCGGCCGATGCGAAACATAATGTCTTCGGTCAGGCTCTCGCCATAGATGCCGCGAATGTCGTACGCTTTGAAAATTCCTGCCATGGCTGCGACTCCGGTTATGCTAAGATTCGATTTTTGCGGACATTTACGCCAAAAATGGCGGTCGGACATGCTAGGTGATGGGCAAGTGGCGTCAAGTATGATCAAGCGTTTTTTTAAAAAAGCAGCGATCGGTTTGCTGGTGATTCTGGCGTTGGTGGTGCTGTTGCTGGCGGCCTTGCCGGCGATTCTCTCCACGGCGGCGGCGCGCCGGGCCGTGCTCAAACGCGTCAATGCACAGATTGACGGTACGCTGGCCATCGAGCGCTGGTCCTTTGGATGGCTGCATGGCGCGCGGGTGGAGGGTCTGTCGTTCGCGGATAAGCAGGCGCGTTTTGGGGTCTCGTTAAAAACATGCTCCATGTCCTCCGGTTTGCTCAAGCTGCTTGCACCGGTGAAGGATTTTGGGGAAATCGATATCGACTCGCCACATGTCTGGTGTGACGTGGCGCGGATCGAGGCCGCCGCGACACCGGCTGCGAAACCCAGGCCGTCCGGAAAACCACCACCGACTCAAACCAGCCGCATGCCCCTGGCCTTGGATATCGTGGCGGCACTGGCGCTGAAGGATGCGCAACTGGAAGTGCGCAAGCCAGGCCAGCCGAAGGCGGCACTGGTACTCGACGGCAGCGCGGCCTGCAGGAGTTTAAAAAAATCGATACCCTTTTCCATCACGGGCGATTGCCTCGTGGGCGACGCGCCTGCGCCCATTGCCGGAACCCCGCCGGGCTTGAAAGTTGAAGGGTGGGTGCTGTTGTTCAACGATGGAGTTTTTGATCCGGCCGCGATCGTGAGCGAGATTGTTTTGCATGCCAATCAATTCGACCTGGGGACCCTCGCGCTGGCCAAAGTCTATGTGCCCGCCATGCCGCTCGTTGCTGGGCGACTCGACAGCGGGTTGACGGGCAAGATCGATGGTGTCGACAATCTGGTGGTTTCGGGTGGCGTGCAGGTGGCCGGGTTGCAACTGGAAGGCGGGGTACTGGGGGAGGACCGCCCAAACCTCGGAAACCTTGCGTTGGATATGGCGGTCACGCGGGTGGGTGGCAATCTCACGGTGAAAGAGTTCGACCTGCGCTCCGCACTGGCGACCTTGCGGGCGGCAGGCCGGTTCATACCGGTGCAAGGCGCGGTGTATCCCCGTGGCCAGATTTCGGCGATCGGGGATGTGAACCTGATGGAACTTGCGGCGCAGTTCCCGCACACGCTGAAATTGCCGGAGGATGTGCACCTCCAGGGCGGGCTGCTGAATGTGGATGGGCGTGCCGGTTTCGATGCAACCGTTCTGCGCCTGCAAGGCAAGGCAACGTTGTCCGATGTGCACGGGACGAAGGCGGGAAAGGCCTTTCAATCGTCCGCCCCGATTGCGCTTTCCGCGAGCGGCTCGATCAGTACCAATGGCGCCGTGCTCGATGGCCTGTCGTTGCAATCCTCCTTTGCGCAGGCCAGCGGCAGTGGTTCCGCAACTGGCGCGGTCATCACGGTGGATTCCGATCTCGCCGTCGCGGCGAGGGAAGCCGAACAGTTTGTGGATTTGGGGGCGTTGCGCCTGGCGGGCAGGCTGCATTCGGTGATTCAGTTGGATTTACAGTCCCCAGCGGAGCCGCGCATTGATATTGCGACTGAAGTCAAAGAATTGTCCGTGGCGCAATCGCCGGGCATTTTGCAAGGGGCGCAAGGAAAACAGATCGGCGGGAACTTGGTGGCGACCGTGGGCATCTCCAGTCCTTCAGGTACGGAGCGGCAGATTACATTCAACGCCAACCTCGACACGCTATTGCTGGCGGGTTTGACGCCAAAACCGATTCAGCGCGAGCGAGTGCGGGCCGTGGGTGGTGGGGTGTTCGGGTTGACGAGCGCGGGCGTGCCGGCAGGGATACGTACCTTGCAGATTGTCGTTGAGGGATTGCCGATTGTACTCAAGATGCAACTCGACTTCGCGGACGCACGCGCTGGAAAGCCCGGGCGCGTGGTGGATGCCGGGGTACAGGCGTCGGGGACCCTGGAAGAGGTGATGGCGTTTTGTGAGAAAGCAGGGCTCTTGGAAAATGAGCTGCCGCTGAAGGGGCCGCTGGCCCTCGACACGACGGTTTCCATCACGGCCGACGGGGTGGAACTGAAATCGTTCACCTGGAATTCCAAGCCGGTCTCGCTGCAGGCCTCTGGTGAACTTGCCAACGCGATCACCACCCAGAACCTCCAGTTGCTCGGAAAACTTGGCAGTGATTGCTCGGAAATCGCTTTACTCACAGAAGCCTTCAGCGGGTTTCGGCCTGACATGAGCGGAAAAGCCACGCGCGACTTCATGATCGACGCACCGTTGGGGGCCGGGACGTGGGACGCGATTTTGCGCGGCACGGAGGCCAAGGCCGCGCTGCATGCGGACCATTTCAGCCAGTTCGGCGTCACGGCGACGGCGATTGACTTAAACCTTGGTGTGCATGCGGCGCGCGCGCAGGTGGTGATGGATACTGTGGTGAATGAAGGGCGCTTGCACGCGGAACCCTATCTTGATCTCGCGGGGCCACAACCGGTCCTCATGCTGCCGGAGAAGTCGCAGCTTTTGAAGGACGTGAAGTTGAATGCGGAGATGGCGTCCGACTTGCTGGCGCGCGTTCATCCCATTTTTCGAGGGTGCGTGGTCAACGCGGGGCGCTTGGGCTTGACGATGGACCGGCTGCGGGCGCCTCTGGGGGATCGCATCCGACAGGAGACGACCTTTGCGGGCAACATGGACCTCACCAGCATTCGTCTCGGACCGGGAGAGGGGTTGCTCGGGCAGATTTTAGCGCTGACACAGCAGCTGGCGCAGGATGTGCGAGTGCCGGATCAGCATGTTCTCTTTGAGTGCCGCAATGGACGCATCACACCGTCACCGCTGACGATTTCGGCAAATGGCAACCAGCTCACATTTTCCGGTTCGGTAGGCTTGGACCAGACGGTTCACTATGTGGCCGAGGTCCCGATCACGGAACAAATGGTACCCCGGGAGGTTTATCCGTATTTGATGGGGACCAGCATT
>CAMFEP010000112.1 GCA_945949405.1 Kiritimatiellales bacterium | reverse complement strand
CATGCTCCAGTGGTTTGAAACCGACTGGGATGAAATGTACCGCCGCATGCCCGAGGTCGCCGAAATCGGCTACGATGTCATCTGGACCCCGCCCCCCACCAAAGGCCCCACCGGCAAGGGGGTCACCTGGGCCAACGTCGGCTACAACCTCTATGACCGCTTCGACGTCGGCGACGTCCCCCAGCGCGGCTCCCTCGAAACCCGCTACGGCAGCCGCGGCTCCCTGCGCAACATGATCGACGCCGCCCACGCCCTGGACGTCCAGATCATCCCCGACATTATCATGAACCACAACGGCAATGGCCCGGACTTCCGCGAGTATCCCGCCATGATCCCCGAGGATTTCCACGTCCAGTGGCAGCAGGGCTACGTCAACACCCTCAATTATAAGCGCGGCCCGCGCATGGACCAGTGGACCCCCAACAACGGCTACGGCGGCACGATGTGGATGGAACTGGCCCAGCTCATCGACATCCGCACCGAGGACACCTTCGACCCCGCCCGCTTCACCGGCGGCAACAACACACCCGGCTGGAATCTCGTCGCCGGCCAATCCTTCCTGCGCCATCCTGGCCAGCCCAGCCGCTATCCCTACTATCCCGCCGGCTACACCAATGAAAACGCCGCCCAATTGCTGAACCGCTGGATCGCCTGGCTCGGCAATACCCTCGACTACGACGGCCTGCGCCTCGACGCCGGCAAACACACACCCTGGGAATTCTTCGGCACACGCGGCAGTGGCTTCCTCCACGAGGCTCAATACAACTATAACCAGCGCCGTGGCTATTCCGACTCAAACGCCAACGAGGCCGATCAACTCTTCCAAAATGACCTCGCCGTACGCGACGACGCCCTGATTTTTGCCGAAATTTTGAGCCCCTGGAGCGAAATCGAATACTGGTACGGCTCCGGCTCTAATACCCGCAACCCCATGCGCTTTCTCGATTACGCCATGAAGAAGCACGCCGATTCCAAGTTCAACGGCGACATGAACGGCCTCGGCGCCTTCGGCTCGGATTTCGGACAGGCCGCCGGCATCACCTATGTCTGGGGCCATGACGAAGGCCCCGCCAGCAAAGCCCTCCTCGGCTACGCCTACATCCTGACCCACATCGGGATGCCCATGGTCTATTTCACCGGGAACAACATCGTCTGGGCCAATTACGGCCGCGCCGCCTACAACCCCGCCAACCCCACCGCCAACAAAACCTGGATGATCCCCGGCTATGACAGCCAGGCCCTCGGCGACGTCTATAACGAAATCCCCAACCTCATCTGGATCCACCAGCAATTCGCCTGGGGCAACGAACACAAGCTCTGGGAAAACGACTCCGATTTCTTCGCCCTCGAGCGCTGGTCCGATGCCGACAGCAACGGACGCGATTCCGGCGACACCCTCCTCGTCATGGCCCTCAACGATTCCGGCAATAACCAGTCCCGCACCCTCAACACGCGCTTCGACGCCGGCACCGTCGTGAAGGATTATACCGGCCACGCCGGGGATCTCACCGTCGGCGTCGGCGGCAGCTTGAACGTCACTGTCCCCGGCAACGGCGGCCAGGGCTGGGTCTGCTACGCACCCAAAACCGCCGACCCCGTCAACCTCACCTTCCCCGGCGCCAGTTCCATCACTTGGATCGTCCCCGGTGGCACCCACGCCGCCAACAAGAACCGCACCTATCCCCGCATCACGTCCTCGAACCTCGTCATCGACGTTAATTTCGCCACCCCCGGCGGCGCGGTGGACAAGGTCATGATGAAGTGGGGCAAGGGCAATGTGAAGCTCGGCCCGAACCCACATTACACGAACACCGCCGACAACATCGTCGGCCGCTTCGAGGAACTGACCCAGATCAATGCCACCAATTGGAACCTGAACGTCACCCTGCCCCCGGAAATCCCGGAAGGCTTGAACGTCATCAAGGCCCGCGCCTTCAACCAACGCACCATCGGCCAGTACCCCGCCCTCTTCAACACCGCCACGGAAGTCGTCTACGTCGATCGCCACGGTCCCGATCTCGACATCGAGTATCCTCTCGAAGGCCAATCCGTCAACGGCGACGCCGTCATGATCATCCGCAACCCGGATTACACGGCCTATGGCATGACCGTCGGCGTCAACGGCGTCACCAACACCGCCCACCAGATCATGAAAGGTCTCTGGAAATTCAGCCTCGTGAACCTGCCCGCCGGACCGCACACCCTCACCGTCACCGCCACCGAGGCCGATTGGGGCAGCCCGCGCACCGTCATCAACCAAAGCACCGCCACACGCAACATCACCAAGGCGAACAACCCCAACGCCATCGCCCTGAACCACGCCGACGGCGCCAGCCTCCAGGTCCCCTTCTTTAAAACCATCGTAACCGCCGCAGGCAGCCCCACCAGCGTGCGCCTCTATTGGGACGGCTATCGCCTCCCCTTCAATTCCAGCAATTTCACCAACACCTTCAACGGCCAGGTCATCTTCGACGCCGACCCCGCCAACATCAGCACCCAGCGCCTCTGGGGCGCCTTCGTCAACGGCCAGCATTTCTTGGAAGCCGTGCGCGTGGACGCCGGCATCACCAGCCGCGCCGTGGCCCGCGTGACCTTCAACCTCTATGGCCAGAACCACATCGATACCGACGGCGATGCCATTCCCGACAACGTGGAAATCCCCTACTTTAGCGACGGCGCCCCTGGCCCCGATCAGCCCATCCCCGGGGATGACAATGATAATATTCCGGAGGCCGGCGAAACCTGGACACGCCTGAATCCCTATAACCACTCGACCTTCTATAACGGCCAGTGGGACGACCAAAACGATTTCGATGGCGACGGCTACAGCAACTACGCCGAGGTCTATGCCGGTTATCTCGAATCGAACAACATCTACGCCTACAACATCTACAGCAGCGCCAGCCACCCCACCGGCATCCCCACCGAAGCCTCCACCGCCTCCTGGTCCCCCACCACCGCCGTGCGCGGCAGCCTGCTGACCGTCACCTATCAACCCAAGGACGGCGCCCTCAAAAACGCCGCGGCCATCAAGATGCACGTTGGCCATTCGTTCAAGACCATCGGCACCTGGCAGAACGTGATCGACACGAACATGACTTTCATCGGCAGCGGCCAGTGGCAAACGACCTACCTCGTACCGACGAACGCCACCTCGGTGGACATGACCTTCTGGGATGGCACCACCACCTGGGATGGCAAGGATTGGCAGGCCACCGTCGCCGGTTCCTCAAACCTCTACTTCAACATGAACGGCCTCGCCGACGGCAATGACTATCTGATCTTCCCCGGAGGCTCAGGCAAAATGGAAATCCGCGCGGCAGTCAGGGGCAACAACCTCTATGTCGCCTCCCACAGCTCCGGCGGCGGCGGCAACGACCACATGCTTTTCGTCACCGATGAACTCGGCGATGCCAAACCCTCCGTCTGGGGCAAGGCCGGGCAAGCCTTCTTCGACAAGGCCGCCAAACCCTACCTCGCCAGCGAAGGCGCCAACTCTTTCAGCGCCTGGAACAATGTCACCGGCTCGAATGCCAATGGCCCCACCGTCCTTGAAGGCGAATTCAACCTCACCGACGTCTTTGGCAACGTCCCCGACGCCCTCTACATCGCCGCCGTGGCCTATGGCACCGCCGACGGCGGCACGATCAATGCCCAGGGACCCGATGTCTGGAATGCCGGCAATGATCTGGAAATCATGGAGTTCCTCCGCGTCCCCACCGCGAGCATTCGCGACAGCGATCAGGATGGCTACTTCGACATGGGTAAGCCCCAAATGTGGACCGTCGTCGGCGCCAACACGAACGACGCCAATTACGGCCTGCGCCGCTTTTTCCTGAACGAACTCGCCGGCGACACCGCCACCGTCACTATCCAACTCCGCCCCAACGCCGGTGGCACAAACGTCGTCAGCAACGTGGAACTCTTCTCGAACATCAACCGCCGCGATTTCGCCGTCCTCGAGGAAGACCCGGACACCGTCACCACCTCCAGCGCCGATACCTATTATCGCGCCTACCCCATGCAGGATCTCGGCGGCGGCCTTTTCGCCTACACCATGACCATCCATAAGTGCGGCGCCTACCGCATCAACGCGCGCTATCGCATCAACGGCGGCGCCTACGCCTATTACACCGACCACGGCCTGCGCCGCGATTGCGCCGTCGTCGTCTCGCCCAAGAAGGCCCTCAACATTTCCATGTATGAACTGAACCCCATGAGCGCTGAGGCCACGGATGCCACCTTCAACGGGCGCAGCACCTTCAAGGACATGGTTCTCGCCAACACGAACAAGCCCGACCGCATCAACCCCGCGCACTTCACATCCCTCGGCGTGAATATGATCTGGCTCCAGCCCATCCACCCCATCGGCTCCGATAACCGCGGCACCGACCCGCTCACCGGACAGCCCTTCGATCCGGGCAGCCCCTACGCCGTGCGCAATTACTGGACCGTCAATGCCGTGCTGGGCGATCCCTCCACCCCCGCCAACGCCATGACCGAATTTACGAATTTCGTGAGCGCCATGGACGGCGCTGGCGTCGGCGTCATGCTCGACGGCACGTTCAATCACAGCGCCTGGGATTGCGAAGTCGGCGAACCTGGCATGAACATGTTCAACTGGGTCTCGAATGCCACAGACCTGATCCGCGACGTGCGCCCCCAGTGGTACTCCAAACGCGATGCCTACGACCTGCCCGCCTCCTATTATTTTAGCGGCAACGACAACGACATCGCGCCCGCCCCGGACCGCATCGATTTCGGCAAGTGGACCGATGCCGCCGATTTCCGCTTCGGCAACTATGACGCCCTCGTCCAGCGCACCGCGGGCGATACCAACAACGCTTGGTCCAGCCCCTGGTATAACCGCTACCTGCGCGAGGACGACAACTTCCAGGGCCACGACACCTACACCCGCGAACTCTGGGAATATTTCGCCTATTACCCGATCTATTGGCTCGAAAAAACCGGCCACCCCACCGGCACCCCCGCCACCCAGTCCTGGCGCGGTATCGATGGTCTGCGCTGCGACTTCGCCCAAGGCCTGCCCAACACGTTCTGGGAGTTCTGCATCAACAAGACCCGCACCGTGAAGTGGGATTTCCTCTTCATGGCCGAATCCCTCGACGGCTACCGCACCGTCGCCGGCAGCAACCGCCACGGCGTCGGGTTCCGCTCGGCCCGCCAGTTCGACATTCTCAACGAGAATCTGGTCTTCTATTGGCGCAATAATTTCTTCGACTACCCCGCACGCAACAATCCGCAGCCCTTCACGGCCCCCACCCGCACGGCCTACGATGACCGGCGTCAGGCCTTTGACAACTCGCCGCTCTTGCTGAACCTCACCAGCCATGACGAAATCTACCCCTCGCATGACCCTTACCGCGTGCTCTACGCACATGCGGAAATTGGAGCCTTGGATGGCGTCCCGCTGATCTTCTATGGACAGGAAGCCGGTGCCCAGAATGACACGGCCACCTACAACTACGGCCCTGGCGAAATCCCCAATGCCCTGCACAATTTCACGCACTATGAAATCAACTTCGGCAAGGCCATCCCGAACTTTAAGCGCTACAATTCCATGAACAACATCTGGAATAATCGCGATTTCGGACTGCAGAATATCTACGGCCGCATCAATCGCGCGCGCCTCGCATCCCCCGCCCTCCGCAGCCAGGGTGTCTATTTCCTCGACCGGTTCAGTACGAACTCACCCGACCCCGATATCTTCGCCGTCGCCAAGTTCGAGCAGGCCGGCGTCAGTGCCTCGACCCAGGATGTTGTCTTTTGCTTCGTGAACAACAACTACTGGGGCAGCACAAACCGCAGTGCAACATTCCGGGTGAACCCCACCACCGCCGGCGGCCAGAACTGGTTCGGCATCGAAGCGGCCAAAACCTATAACATCGTGGACCTGATTTCCACGAATCCCGCAGCCTTCATCTGGAGCCCCAGCAAGACCGGCACGGAATTGCTGACCGTCGGCATGTACGTCGGCTTGAACGGCCCGACCACCCAGGGCGGCCAGGCCCAGTATCTGAAACTGATCGATGTCAACGCCACCTACCCCGACGCCAACACCAACGGCACGCCGGATTATTCGGATTGGGATGACGACAGCGACGGTCTCGCCGATGCCTGGGAATTGCAATACGGCCTTAACCCCAACAGCGCTTCAGGAACCGAAGGCGCCAACGGCGACAAGGACAACGATGGCGCCTCAAACTACGAGGAATTCATCGCCGGCACCAACCCCAACGATGCCGCCGACCGCCTCCACATCGAAGCCATCACTCCCGCCGGCCCCAACGCCCAGATCACGTGGTCCACCGAACCCGGCCACAACTATCAACTCGAATACACCGACCGCCTCCCCAACTCCCCCACCTGGCAACCCGCCTCAACCTACGCCACCGCCCTCTCCACCAACCAAACCTCTCCCTCCGCCATCCCCCCCATCCCCACCAATCGCCTCTACCGCGTCCTCGTCCGCCCGTAATAGACGATTGGACCCGGCCCTTTGTAGGGGCGTCGCTTGCGACGCCCGTCCTCACCTTGTATCGTCTCTTCGATGCTTGCGCGACCCCAACGGAAAACCGGAAACCTGCACCACGGCCGCATTTCTCTACCCGGTGCACGCTATTGGATCACCTGCTCCGCTGTACGCCCCACCACATGCCTGATAACGCCAGCCTGCGGAACGACGCTGATCTCCGTCGTCCATTCTGCGGATTTCGGGGATTGTTGACCACTCGTTTCGGAAATTATTGACCAGTGATTTCGGGGGAAAATGACCGGTGATTTCGGAAATTATTGACCACTTTTTAGTGGGGTCCGAAACGGGCGGTCAATAATTCCCGAAACGGGGATCAGGC
>CAMFEP010000111.1 GCA_945949405.1 Kiritimatiellales bacterium | reverse complement strand
GTCAAATTGCCGCGGTATTTCTCAAATGAGCGTCCCATGACAATGTGCGCAGCCTGCAGCGAAAACTGGTTTTTGTTGCATAAATCATTGTAAGCGATGACGGTTTGCCATCCCTGATGCTCGTCGCGGTTGATTTCACACACCGAGTTGATGGCCGAAGAAACTGGATGGGCCAAGCCCGCAAGGCAAAGGCTGGCGAGGGCGATGTGCCGTGTGACGCGATGGAAGTTAGTTTTCATCCGGCGGCAACCTTGCGCGTTGGTCGGAATTTATGTGCACACCGTTTATAGCGGGCGGCCGCCCCGTACTCCAGCACGATCATTCCCGTTCTCTCTGGAGCGCATCGCGTAAATGGAGCGCCAGGCATGCCTGCCGTGAGCCGGAACGAAGGCTCCATTCCGCTCACAGGCTGATCAGGCGCCAGGGGCCGGAGGCGGCGATGGGGGTGAAGGCCTGGGTGATGGAATCCGCGGTGGGAAAATCGGCGCGGAAAGCCGCATAGCGGGCGCCGCGGGCGCGGAGTTCCTCCAGCTTGGCGACGGAGTGATCTTCCATGGCGAGGCAGAAGCCTTTGCGATCGAGCCAGAAGAGGAAGGGCGAATCGTCGTGGGCCATGGGGCGGCCGGTTTCGTCGTGGAGGTGGTTGTCGCCGAGCGTGACGACGAGGGCGTCGGCGGGGATGAGGGATTTAAATACTTTGGCGGCGGCGAATTTTGGGGTGAGGTCGGGGCTTTCGCCGGTGTGGGGCGGGATGAAAGAGATGCGGTGGGTGGCGAAGAAAATGAAGGCGGCGAGGGTGAAAGCGGCGAAGGCGCGGTGAAGGAACGAGGGGACGAGGGCGGCCAGGCCGCCGCCCCTCCCGCCGGTGAGGCCGAGGGCCATGAGGAGGCAGGCGGGGGGGATGGTGAGGGCGTGGTAGTAGATGGCCCATTCGTCGGCGCTGGTTTGCAGGGCGAGCAGGTAGAAGAGCATTGCGCTGGCGAGCCAATAGACCAGGTAGCGCGTGGTGCGACCGATGCGGAACAGGCCGAGGGTGGCGAGGAGGGCGCCGGCGGCGACATAGACGAAGCGCAGTTCGATCCAGAGCATGGAGACGATCATGTGGGCGAGGGTGCGCGGGGCGCGGAGCAGGTCCATGCCGATCCAGTGGCTCTCGTTGGTGAGGCCGAGGGAATTGCCGTAGAGGGTCCAGAAATGGTGGACGTGGAGGTACCAGGCGAGGGGCGGGAGGATAGCGAGGGTGCCCATGATCCAGACGGCGGGGGTGCGCAGGGTGCGCCGGCCGAGGTGTTCGAAGCAGACTGCGGCGAAGAGCAGGCCGAGGCTGGCGGCGGGGGCTTTGAGGAGAATCGCGAGGGCGGCGGCGGCGGCGGCGGCGAGGGCATCGCGCAGGCGGCCGGACTCGCGCCAGCGTAGCAGGAAGAGCACAGCGAGCATGGCGCAGAGGAGCATGCCGGGGTCGGGCTGGATCGAGGTCGAGAAGCGCACGAGGATCGGACTGAACCAGAAGAGCAGGGTGGCGAAGCGGGCGGGGGTGGAGGAGTCCGCGTCCGCCCATTCGACAAGCTCAGGGCAGGGAGGCCGCGGACCACCTTTTCCAGCAAGGGAAAAGGTGCGGCGGGCGAGGGCGTGGAAGGTGGCGAGGCTGGCGAGGGAGATGGCGATGGCGATGACGCGGCCGGCTTCCTCGTGATAGCCGAAGAGGCGGTAGGCGAGGGCCATCAGCCAGGCGAGCAGGGGGAATTCACATTCGACGTAGCCGGGGCCATCCTTGCGCCAGTCGATCTGGGGATGGAGGATGTTCATATCGCCGCGCCAGAAATTGCGGGCGATCATGCCGAGGTCCGCTTCGCGCCAGGAATGATAGGACGAGGCGTCGATGGGGCGGTTGACTTCGTAGAGGTGCAGGAAGAGGCCGTAGGCGAGGAGGAGGAGGAAAATGAAGCGGAGGAGCTTGTTTAAGTACGACGGATTCATCAATTCCACGCGTCTCGGATTTCTCGCGGAGGCGCGGAGTTCGCGGAGATCCTTTTTGAACCCGAACCGGTGAGAGGCCGGTTCGGGTCGGGATTAAACAACGTGTCACTTCCCGAAAATTTCGTCGAAGAATTGCAGCATCAATTTCCAGGAGCGGTGGTCGGCGGCGGGGTTATAGGCCGCGCCTTTGGTGGGGTCGTCGCCGGCGCGCGGGCTGGTGAAGCTGTGCACGGCGCCGCTGTATTTGATCAATTGCCAGTCGGCGCCGGCGGCGGTCAGTTCCTGCTCGATGGCGGCGACGTCCGTGGCGGGCACGAAGGGATCCGCGGCGCCGTGGCAGATCAGCACCTTGGCGTGGATCGCGCCGGGTTGCGCGGGAATGGGGGTGTCGAGGCTGCCGTGGAAGCTCACCACCCCGGCGAGGGGGGCGCCACCGCGGGCGAATTCGAGCACGCACATGCCGCCGAAGCAGTAGCCGATGGCGGCGAGGCGGTTGGTGTCGACCTGCGGCTGCGCGCGCAGGACTTCCAGCGCGGCATCGCCGCGGCGGCGTGTGAGCAGGCGGTCGTTTTTGAATTCGCCGGCGAGTTTACCCGCGCCTTCATAGGTGTCGGAGCGGCGGCCTTGGCCGTATATATCCACGGCGAAGGCGACATAGCCGGCCTCGGCGAGTTGCGTGGCGCGTTCGCGGGCGTAGTCATTGAGGCCCCACCATTCGTGGACGACGAGGATGGCGGGCAGCGGGCCGGTGGAGTTTTGCGGTGTAGCGAGGAAGCCTTCGAGGACGGTGTCGCCGTCCTTGTATTCGATGACCTGTGTGTTTACGGGGGCGGCGGCGAGGGTGCCCACGAACAGCACGAATGACACGAAAAGCGGAGTTGCGAATTTGTGCATGGCATGATCCTCCAATTATCCTGACAGAGAGGAGAGGCTAGCATAGAGTTGGGGCATGCGCTTCAGAATTCGGATTCACCACGGAGACACGGAGGCACGGAGATGGCGCGCCGTTCTTCGTTGTGTGTTTGGCGCGTTTTGCTGCGTAACGCCGGCGGCGGCGCAGACGAATTGGCCGGGGGTGGGGGCGCCGGAGCGGGCGGTGCTGGCGGCGGCGCTGGACGGGTTGAACATGACCACGAACGATCCCGGGTTTGCCAAAGACGTGGCCGAGCCGCGCTGGGCCTTGCAGCGGGTGCGACGGCTGTTGGAACATCCGCTGGAGTTCCCGGACCTGGCGGCGGAGGTGGTGGCGGCGGCGGAAAATTCTGAATCCATTTTCCTCTATGGGGCGGCAGCAGATTGGCTGGAACTTGAAGCGCCCACGCAGCTTGATGTGCCGATGGCGCCTGCGCGTCTCGGCGGCGGGAGCGGGCTCGATCCGTATCTCGCGGATGTGTTGCATGTATTTGTGTCGGTGGCGCGTCGTGCGCGGGTGTCGGTGGATCTTGCCGTGGCCGGGGTGACGCCAGAAGACCGCGTGTATGCGGCGGCATCCACCATGGCGGGGACATTTTTGGTGGGGGATCATCCGGAATTGCGACCGCTGCTTGTGGCGGAGGGGTGTCCCGAGTTGGTGATTGAGGCGATCATCGCGGAAGACGACGATCTGGATCCCGAGCCGGGGGTGCGGCGGTATCTGGGCGTTTGCGAGGGTGTGAAGATCGAGAACCTGATGCTTGCGGCGGGGTTGCTGCACGGCGCGTTGGATGAATTGCAGAAAAATGTTTCAGCGATTGCATGGCCGACGAACGTGGTGCGCATCGAGACGGATGTTGGGATGGTCGTGGTGGGCACGACGGGTGACGATAGCTTTGCGGAGGGGGCCTTGCTGATTCTCGATCCGGGTGGCGACGATGTTTATCGGGGCGGGGCGGGGAGCGCGAACGGGCTGTTGGGAAATTTTCTCGGAAGCATTCTCGAATTGGGCGGCGACGATCGCTACGAGGGCGAGGGGTTGTTGGGGGCGGGGGCGGCGTTGTTTGGGGTGGCGGTGGTGGTGGATTGCGCGGGGGACGACGTGCATCGCGATGCGTTCGTGGGGGCGGGGGCGGGGCTGTTTGGCGTGGCGCGCGTGGAGGATTTGAAGGGCGATGATGCGTATCGGGCGCTGGCGCTGGGGCAGGGGGCGGGCGTGGCGGGGGTGGGTGTGCTGCGCGATGGAGCGGGGCAGGATCGTTACGATCTGGGGTACAGCGGTCAGGGGTATGCGGGGGTGCGCGGCGTGGGGTTGCTGGTGGATTCAGGGGGGAACGATCGCTATGCGGCGGGCGGGCACCTCGTGGATTGGGATCGCAACGAAGACCGCTATTTGTCCATGGCGCAGGGATTTGCCACGGGGATGCGGCCGTATGCGGGCGGGGGGATTGCGGCGCTGGTGGATTTGGATGGGAATGATGCGTACGAGGCCGATGTTTTTGGGCAGGGGGCGGGCTACTGGTATGGGGCGGGCATGCTGCTCGACCGGCGCGGGCAGGATACGTATCACCTCTTTCAGTACGGGCAGGGATCGGGGATTCATTTGAGCCTCGGGTTGCTCGCGGACGGTGGCGGGCGGGATGCCTATACCGGATATATACTTTGCCAAGGTAACGCGCACGATTATGCGGTGGGGCTGTTGCTCGATCGTGACGGAGACGACACCTACAGCGGCGATCACCACGTGCAGGGGCGGGCGATCAACAATGCCTTCGGCCTGCTGCTCGATGGGGCGGGCAACGACGCCTACTTTGCGCGGCAGCCGGACAGGGCGCAGGGGATTGGCGAGGATTCACTCGATCGCGAGTATGGCAGCCTGGCGCTGCTGCTCGATCTGGCGGGGGCGGACCGTTACACCTGCGGGGCGAAGGATGGCGTGCGGATGGAGCGGCCGGATTTTGGGATGGTGTATGACGTTTTGGAGAATACCAATGCGCCGGGGAGGTGAGTGCATGAGGGGGGGGCTCGCAGTTCGTATGCGGGCGTCGCAAGCGACGCCCCTACATGCCGGGCTTTTTATTTGTATCGTGTTGATGTTGATGCCGGGATGGGTGACCGCCGCGTCGTTCAATGCCACGAATGCCAGCATGGAGGAATTGGTGGGGTGGGCGCAGCGGACTGGGACGACGGTGGAGAAAAAAGAGAATCGCGCACTGGCGCGGGCGGAGTTGTTTGCGCGCGGGGGCGAGGGGTTGCGCTACTTGATGGGCAACGTGCAGATCACCAACGAATCGATTCGCATTTTGGTGGACGAGATGGTGCGTTCGCAGATGCCGCCCAGCAATTCGGCGCCGGTGCTGGCGGAATTTCTCGACGCGGAGCAGCCGGCCACGCGGCGGGTGGCGGCCTATTACCTGGGCTTTTCCAAAGCCGTGGAATTTGCGCCGCGGTTGCTGCCGCTGCTGGACGACGAAATGGCGAAGGGGGCGTCGGCGCGTACGCTGGGCAAGTGGAAGATTCGCGATGCGTTGCCGGGCGTCACGGCCCTGTTAGCGAGCGACAAGGAGCCGCGCCGCGTGGTGGCGGTGAATGCGTTGCGGGATATTGGCGATCCGGCGGCAGTCCCGGTGCTGGTGGGGGTGCTGGGCGATCCGATGTTCACGGTGCGCAAGGCTGCGGCGCGGGCGCTGGCGACTTTTGGGCCGGCGGCGGAGAAGGCGCTGATTCGTGCGATGCCGGCGAGCGGGGGTGTGGCGCAGCGCGAGATGGTGCGCACGCTGGGGGTGATGAAGGCGCGGGGCGCGGTGAAGGCGCTAAAAAAGATGCTGCGGGGGGCGGAGGGCGGGCTGGCGGTGGATATTCGGGAGGCGTTGCGGGAGATTCAGGAATAGGGCGGCCAGGCGGCCGCCTCTCCCGGGGATTAGACCCGGTCATGTGGAAGGCGGCGGGTCCGGCGGCCCCGCCCTACCAATTTTTGACGGCGATCAATATCAATAGCTGACGTTGACGCGCAGGCCGGATGAGGAACCGAAGGTGGTGGTGGCGCAGGAGTTGGCGGGGCGGACGGTGGTGGGGGTGCTCCAGTAGGAATAGCCGTGGGAGTAGGGGTAGACGGTGGTGGGGTAGGTGGGGCGGTAGGTGGATTGATTCGTGGACGGTGTATAAACGGGATAGCCGTAGTAGGGCGGATAATAGACGACGCGGCGGCGGGCATCGCGGGCGTCGCGTTGGGCATCCTTGGCATTTTCCTCGGCTTCTTTTGCGCGGGCCTCCGCATCGGAGACGCGCTTTTCCATGTCGGCGAGGCGGCGTTCGGTCTCCGCTTTTTCACGATCGGCGTCACGCTTGGCGGCGGCGGCGGTATACTCGGCATGCACGGGCACGTCGGGGTAGCGGCGGTGGAAGTCCTCCCAGAACTCCACCTGACGGGTGCCGGATGAGGCGAGAAAATCGGGATTGTTTAAGGCGCGATCGCGGATCTCGAGGCCTTCGAGGCGGCGCTGCTCGCGTTGGGCGGCCTGGCGTTCCTTCAGCTCGCGCGCCTGGCGTTCGCGTTCAATTTTAAGCACGGCGGCTTCCTCGGCGGTCACGAGTTCCAGATTCGTCACGACGCCGTCGCGGAGTTCGACGCGGCCACGGTCGTATTGGAACATTTCGTAGGAGCCGGAATGGATTGAGCCGCGCGGTTCGCCGAGGACTTCGCGCACGCGGTCGGCGGAATCGCCCACGGTGATGTCATTGGCGAGGGGGGCGAAGGGGCACGCGAGGGTGCTTGCGAGCAGAAGCACGGCCACGCGGGGATTACGGAACGGATGCGGGGTTTGCACGGCAACCTCCTTCAACGCCACTGGGGTCATCATAGCGTAGGACGACGGGGCGGGCCAGTTTATTCAAAGGCAAGGGCGGCCAAGCGAGGGCGGCCAGGCGGCCGCCCCTCGTGTGCCCGGCATGGGTCTGAACTTGTGAACTGAAAGGAGTTCATCGGGGTTGATAGCGACAACCGTAGCCGAACTGCAAAGCGTAGCCCCGAGGCGAAGCTGAAAGAAGCAGGAGGCAAAT
>CAMFEP010000110.1 GCA_945949405.1 Kiritimatiellales bacterium | reverse complement strand
TTTGCTGTTTGCCACGGGTGGGCTGTATTTGCTGACCGGATTGTTTCACGGACGGAGCCGGTTGCTGGCGTTTGACAACGAGGGTGGCACGGTCAGCATCAACACGGATGCGATCTGTGATTTTGTGGCGAAGCTGGCGCCTGAATTTCCGTCGATCGTGCGCCTGGTGCCGGATGTCAAGGTAGGGCGGGGGAAGGTGGATATTCGCGTGCGTGTGCGCATGCAGGCCGGGCCACAGATGCATGAGACCTGCGAATTGTTGCAGCAACGCGTGCGCGAGCGGCTGATCACGGGGCTTGGGATTTCACAGGTTCGCAAGATCGAGGTCAAGGTGACGGATATCGTGGGTGGGAATACAGCGACATGAGCATGCGGAAACAGACAAGCAAGACGGCGGGCGCGGCGAAACAGAAATTGCCGTTGGTGATCGTGGGGTCGATCGGGGTGGATGACATTGCGACGCCCTTCGAGCGGCGCACGAGTTTGCTGGGCGGATCGGTGAGCTATGCCTGCGCGGCGGCGGCATTTTTCTCGCCGGTGGGGATGGTGGGCATCGTGGGCACGGATTTTCCGGCCAAGTACCTGGAGGCCTATCGCCGCATGGGGATCGATCTGCAGGGGTTGCAGCAGGCCGAGGGGCGGACGTTCCGCTGGTCGGGTGAATACGACGCGGATATGATCAACCGTCGTACGCTGCTGACGGAACTCAATGTGTTCGAGACCTTCATGCCCGAGTTGCCGGAGGCGTATCGCGACGCCAGTTTCCTGCTGCTCGGAAACATCGCGCCCTCGCTGCAGTTGCATGTGCTCAAGGAATGCCGGCGGCCCAAATTCGTGGTGGCGGACACGATGGACCTCTGGATCAAGAACACGCGTGCGGCCCTGATGAAAGTGATCAGCCGCGTGGACATGCTGACGCTCAACGACAGTGAGGCGCGGCTGTTGACGGGGCTCTACAGTTTGCGCAAGGCGGCATCGCGGATTTTGGAATATGGGCCGCGCTATGTGGTGATCAAGAAGGGGGAGCACGGCGCGCTGTTGGTGTCCCACGCGGGGAATTTTCTGGTGCCGGCATTTCCGTTGGAAGACGTGCGTGATCCCACGGGGGCGGGGGACATGTTTGCGGGTGCGTTTCTGGGGGCGCTGGCGAAGGCGGGCACGGTCAATCGGCGCACGGTGCGTGAGGCGCTGCTGTATGGGAGCGTGGTGGCGTCGTTTGGCGTGGAGTCCTTCAGCCTGGACCGGCTGCTGGTGCTCAAGCGGGTGGAGATTGCGCGGCGGCTGGGCGAGCTCAAGGCGATGATGCGCGTGGAGCGGTAGGGCGCGTTTCTCGGGGCCAGGCGTCTCGAAAGCGGTGTGCGTTTGGTGGCAATTTTGGCGCCGATTTCGCCCCAATTGCGGCGTTGCAGGTGGCGGCGCGTACACGGAGTACAGCGCCGCCACCTGCGCCTTGCACTTGGGGCAAACTCGACACCAAAATTACCATCCCTCCTGCGTCGGGCAGCCAAACGCACACCGCGTTTGCCATCGAAGTCATGGCGGCGAGACGCCGCCATGACGGATTGAATTGAGGACAGGGTTGAGGAGGGCTATCGGCATGTCGTGGCGTTTCACAGGCGCGGTCGCGATGATTCTCGTGAGTCAGGCGATTGCGGGGGAGGTGTTGGAGGGGTGGGGGGCGGTGGTGGGGGTGCGGGAGGGGGCGCGGGGGCTGATTGATGCGGGGCGATATCGGGAGGCGGCTTCACGGTATGTGCAGTTGCGGCAGCGGACGCGCGATGCGGACGTGAAGGAGTATGCGCGCTATGCAGAGGCGCTCTGCAAGTTGCGGGATGGTGTTGGCAAGAATCGTCCGGGGCATGAATTGCTGGCGATGGATTTCGATGATGGCGGCGTGCCGGCGGCGTTTCGGGACGGGGGCGAATCGCTGTCCATCGAAACGAATTTGACGTTTGCGGGATCGCCGGGGGCGTTGGTGGCGGTGGCGCAGGCGGCGGGGGATTTCGTGCTCGCGGAGAGCTACTCGCCGTTCACCGTCGCGGCGGGTGGCGTGATGGCCATCTGTGTGTTTCCGCATGGGTTGTCTGAAGCCAAGCTGCAACTCAACACGAGCAATGGCTCCGTGCATTACTTCTGGAAGGATGCGCTGAAGGAAGATGCGTGGAACGTGCTGTTGTTTCGTCTTTCGACGGACGGCAGCGCGTTGATGCCGGTGGGGACGGCGGTGCACAGCCTGGGCTTCGTGGGGACGGCGCAGACGCCGGCGGCCTTTGCGGTGATCGATGAGTGGCGGGTGATCATGCACCCGTGACGCAGGGGCGGGTTCTCGTGCGCAACCCGATCGTTATCGGCGACAACGATTGGGACGGAGAGGGAACGGGGTGAGGGCGGCCAGGCGGCTGCCCCTCCCGTGCGTGGGATGATCAATTGCCGAGTGTCTTGGCTTTCAGTTCTTCGTAGTGCTCGGTGTAGGTGGGGCCCATTTGGGATTCGCGGTGGTCGAAGCCGAAGGCGCGTTTTTTTAGCGCGAGGACCGGCGGGGCCTGGATGCGTTTCGCCACGCCCATGCCCTGGTATTGGTTCCACCAGCGTTCCAGGTCGGCAATGAAGGCCGCGGGGGTGGGGAAGAGGTCGCGCACGCGGCCGGCATAGCCGAGCTGTTCCTCCAGGTTTCCATCGAGATACCAGCCGAGAATGTCTTCCGGTGCGGCGCGGTCCCAGCGTTCCACCCAACTGCGGAAGAGGTGGTCGTGGTAGGGGTAGATGAGGGGATCGCCCTTGCCTTCGTCCACATTCTGGGCGGGACTCAATTCCGCGGAGGGGGTGAGGGACATGACGCCGGGCGGAATGGCGATGCGGCCGAAGACGCGCTCATTCAGATGCGTGGCGATGGCGTAGACTTCCATTTTCCAGAGGTCCGCGATGTTGGCAAGGTAGCCACCGAGGTCGCCATAGAGGGTTGTGTAGCCGACGGTGAGTTCGGATTTATTGGCGTTGCAGGTGAAGACGCCGCCGAAGGCCGAGGCCAGGGCGGCGAGGATGCGCGAGGAGCGGTCGCGGGCCTGCACGTTTTCCATGGCGAGGTCGCCCAGGGAGAGGGTTCGGGACTGGGATCCATCCGCGCGGTGAATCTCGAGGCCATCGATCTGGCGGCGGGTGAGGGCCACGCTATCCTCGATCGGGATTTCGGCAACCATGCATTCGAGACGCCGGGCGAGGTCCAGGGCGAGGGTGCGGGTGGTCTGGGAGTTGTGGCGGCTGGGCATGTTGACGAGGAGCAGATTTTCCGGGGGAAGCAGGCGGCGATAGAGCGCCGCGACGACGGCGGAATCCACGCCGCCCGAGATGCCCACGACGACGCGCTCCACGCGGCAGAGTTCCAGGAATTTGCGAGTGCCGTAGAGCAGGGCCTCGCTCATGGTGCCGATGGCGTCCTCGCGCAGGGCGAGGGGACCGGGTAGGCGGAGGGGTTTGCCCACGGGGAGATCTATATCCAGTACGGCTTCCGCGAAGGCGGGTTTGCATTCACGGTGGCCGCCCAGGCTGTCGTAGACGCAGGACAAGCCATCGAAGCTGAAGACGGTCTTGCCATTGTTCTGGATGCCGACCTGGTTGACGTAGAGCAGGGGGCGGTGCAGTTTTGCGGCCTGGGCGGAAAAGACGCGGTTGCGTTTGTGGTTCTTGTTAAAGGTAAAGGGCGAGGCGCTGATGTTCAGGAAAAAATCGGCATCGGTCTCCGCCAGAATCTGGAGCGGCGAGACGCTGTAATCCATGTCCCAGGCGTCTTCGCAAAGAAGGCCACCGAGGATGGCGTGGCGCAGTGGCACGGGGGCGATCAGTTCGGAGAGGGGGCGGTGTTCTTCGAGGGCGAGTTTGCGCAGGTCGCAAAAGTGGCGGCTATCGTCGAACTCGCGATAGTTGGGGAGCAGGGTTTTGATGACGTAGGGGTAGGGGCCGCTGCGCGGGCCGGTGAAGTGGCCGGCCTCGGCCACGAACATGGCGTTGTATTTGCGGACGCGACCGTCCTCGTTGCGGCGGCGCCAATCCATGGCGACGTTGCCGAAGACCACGACGATGCCATGGGACTGCTCGCGCAGGCGGCCGCCACAGCGTTCGCACTCACGCAGAAAGGCGTGGCGCTCCCATTCGTCTCCGATGATGTAGCCGGGAATGGCCATTTCGGGAAAGGCGATGAGTTCGATCCCGGCCTGCCGCGCGGTGGCGATTTGCGCGATCATGCGGGCGGTGTTCTCCCGGGGGTGTCCGGGATGCACTTCCATTTGGGCGAGGCGGATCCGCATGTCTGGGGTGCTTTCGGGAAATTTTATCCACTAGAGCGGACACGCCTTACGGCGTTACTACGAACGGTTTTTCCTGACATTGTTCCTGAAAAAGCGGGTTTTGGCGCGGGTGAGTGTGTCGCGCAGGTGGCCGCGGAAGGACTCGCTACCTTGCGGGCCCCAGGATTCCTCCTCGATGGCATGGAGGCGGCGGAAGAACCAGACGGTGACGCCGAAGCTGGCCCCGCCGACGAGGAGGCAGACGACAATCATGATCAATTGATGAAGCATGGGGGGGACTATACGCCGGGGTGGGAGGGGATTGAAGAATGAAAATTGAAGGTTGAAGATTGTGAGCAGGGGGAGCTGGGAGGGCACGCGCAAGCGCGGCCCCTACGGGGGAGGGGGAGGGGATTGAAGAATGAAATTCCCAGGACAATCCTCATGCACCGAGTGGAACCGCAGAATATCGAACAAGGAATGACGAATGGCGAAGTTCGGACGCTTTCGACATTCTGCTGTTCCGTAAAAATATCGATTAAAGAGTGGGGCGAGTCGTGGCTGATCGTGCCTGTTACAGAGGGCGGGCCTCCAAGGTGTTGAGCATGCGGAGGACGATGCGGCCCATGGTTTGGAGGGATTCGGGGGAAAGTTTATCGAGGGTGTCCTGGGGGGTGTGCCAGTAGTCGTTTTTACCGGGGGCGGAACCGTACTGGAAATCGATCAGGTCGATGGCGGGAATCTGGCGCTCGAAGAAAGGGACGTGGTCATCCAGGATTTCACCGCGCAGGAGGCTGAATTGGTGGCGGACGCCTTCGGCTTGTGCGGCGGCGAAGGCGACGGTGACGAGTTCGGGGGACGAATTGCGCGGGATGGTGATGGTGAGGTCGCGGTCGCCGACCATATCCAGAAGGATCACGGCGCGGATGTGCTTGCCCGTGCCGGTCAATTGCGTGGCGAGGCGGCGGCTGCCGTGCAGTCCATCGTGGTCTGAGTAGGCCTGGCGGCATTCTTCACCGTCGACGAAGGCGAGCAGGATGGTGGGGGCAGTTGGCGGGCGGTCTTTGAGGATTTTGGCGAGGGCGAGGAGCAGGCCGGTGGAGGAGCCGGAATCGTTGGCACCGACGAAGGCGGGGTCGATGCCGATTTTGGTGTCGTAATGGGAGAGCAGGACGATGGGGTCGCCGGCGTGGCCGAAGGTGCCGATCACGTTTCGGAAGGTGATGGGGCCGGCGGGGGTGTCATCGGTGAACGTGTCGATTTCGACGGAGGCGCCTTGGGCACGCAGGCGATCGGCGATGTGGGTGGCGGTTTTTTCCGCGCCTGGGCTGCCGGAGGGGCGGGGGCCGATGGCGACGATGGCGGCGGTTTCGGTGAAGGCGCGGGTGCCGTCGAAGCGGGCGGGGTCGAGGGAAGGGGCGGGGGTGGGGGGCAAATGGCGGGAGCAGGCGGAGGCGAGAATGGCGAGGGCCAGCGTTATACACAACGCCGTATGTCCTCTTGGGATGGCCGAGTGACACGAGCCCGACTCGCGCGGCGTCGCGGAGCTCCGCCCTCCCGTATGCGCAATGAATTCCGCCGCGGTGTGTAGCAAGGCAAGCGATGCGCGGACGATCTTCATTTCGATTAAAGGTCGTCGCCTTGAATGCCGAGGACTTCGATGATGCGGTCGAGGTCGTCGTTGGAATAGAAGTCGATTTCGATCGTGCCCTTGGCCTTTTTGCCGTTGGCGAAGGTGCGGGTGGGGTGGACGCGTACGGCGGTGCCGAGGTGCTGGTGGAGTTTGTCGGACAGATATTTGACGTGGGTTTCCGGGATGTCTTCGCGGACGGCGCGTGGTTTTCGCGGGGTGCGGCGGGTGTGTTCGACGGCCTGTTCCAACTGGCGCACGGAGAGGCCGTCCTTGATGACACGTTCGGCGAAAAGGACCTGTTCGGCGGGAATTTCGAGGGCGATGAGCACCTTGGCGTGGCTGGAGGAAAGTCGGCCTTCGGCGACCATGGCCTTGACGGGGGAGGCGAGGGCCAGCAGGCGCAGGGCATTGGCCACGGAGGCGCGGGCCTTGCCGACGCGGGCGGCGATTTCCTCCTGGGTCAGGGTGAACTTATCGGCGAGGACGCGGTAGCCCTCGGCTTCTTCAATCACGTTCAGGTCCTGGCGCTGGAGGTTTTCGATGAGGGCGACGGCGAGGGCGTCCTCGTCCGTGGCTTCGAGGACGATGACGGGGACGTCCTTGAGGCCCGCGGCGCCGGCGGCGCGGAGGCGACGTTCGCCGGCCATCAGTTCATAGGTGGCGCCGCGTTTACGCACGAGGAGGGGTTGTAAAATGCCGCGGTCCTTGACCGAGCGGATCAGGTCCTCCATGGCCTCCTCGGCGAAGCCCTGGCGGGGCTGCCAGGGTGGTGTGCTGATTTCGGTGAGGAGGAGGCGCAGGGCGCCGGTTGTTTTTTCGGGGGATTCCGTTTTGCGCAGGTCACCGTTGATCAGCGCATCCAGTCCCCGGCCCAGACCATGTGTTTTCGACATATTCCACCTCGGTTGCATGTACATTCGGCCACCGTCTTACGACGGCTGCTACAGAACAAGGATTGCCCGCGCGCGGACCCGCCTTCGCCAAGGCTACGGCGGGCAAGGCTCGCGGGCCACCTCAAACGGACAGATAACAGGACATTTCAATCGTATTTACGCGGCGTGTTTTGTCGGCGCGGTTGTTCGTGCGGGCGTTGCGACGTTGGGGCCGAGGAACATGGTGGCGCGGATCGTGGC
>CAMFEP010000109.1 GCA_945949405.1 Kiritimatiellales bacterium | reverse complement strand
ATCTCGAAAACAAATATCTCTACCGCCACCTCAAGGAAGCCGTCCCGGAAATGCGCGAGGTGCTGCCCCTCGGCAAAGCGCGCGTCTGCCGCAACGGTGGCGATGCCACGGTCATCACCTACGGCGGCATGGTCATGGAATCCCTGCATGCCGCCCGCCAGCTCGCGCAGGATCCCGGCTACGAAGTCACCGTCGTCGATTTGCGCTCGCTCAAACCCTACGACACGGAAACCGTCCTCGCCGCCGTGGCCACCACGAACCGCGCCCTCGTTGTCCACGAAGCCTGGCAAACCTGCGGCTTCGGCGCCGAGATCGCCGCCTTCATCGCCGAGCACGCTTTCCACATGCTCGACGCACCCGTGCGCCGCCTCACCGCCCCCGATTGCCCCGTCCCCTACGCCCCCGAACTGGAACAACGCTACCGCCCCAACGCCGCCAAAATCCGCACCGCCTTGATCGAATTAATCGAGTATTGAATTCAGATTCGCGTGTATTCGCGTCCATTCGCGGTTAAATTCCGTTCCGTCGAGGTTGCCATGAAAACCATTGAAGTCCACATGCCGCAGATGGGCCAGAGCGCCGCCGAAGGCACCATCGTGAAGTGGCACAAAAAACCGGGCGACCTGGTAAAAGCCGACGAGCTGCTCGTCGAGGTCGAGAGCGACAAGATCAATTTTGAAGTCGAAAGCCCCGAAACCGGTCGCCTGGTCGGCTGCATCAAGGAAGGACTCACCGTCCCAGTGGGTGAAGTCATCGCCAGAATCGAAACGGATTCGGAAGAAGCCCCGACAGCCCCAACACCCGCCGCCACATCCGCCCACCGCCCCCACATCGGCCAGCATGAAGACCAGGAACTCGTCAGCACCGCCGCCATGCCCACCGGTATCGACGCCCCGGACCTGCCCGACGCCATGCGCGACTGGCTCTCCCCCAGCGTCATGCGCCTCGCGCTGATGAGCAATATCTCCATGGACCAATTGCGCCTCATCAACGGCAGTGGCCGCGGTGGACGCATCACGCGTGATGACGTGCTCAAACTCATCGACGGTCGCGAACGCGGCACCCTTGCCAGACCCACGCCATTACCCGCCGAACCCAAAGCGCCAAAAGTCAAAGTGGCCGATACCGACACCGTCGTCCCCATGACCACCATGCGCAAGACGATCGCGGACCACATGACCCAGTCGATCCGCACCAGCGCCCACGTCACCATGGTGCACATGGTCGATATGACCCACGTCGTGAAGTTGCGCGACCGGATTAAGGACGCCTTTTTTAGCCGCTACGGGGTTCGCATGTCCTACACGGCGGTCTTTACCTATGTGACCTCCCGCGTGCTCCACGAATTTCCCGCCATCAACGCCTCCGTCGTGGGCACCAACATCGTCTTGCGTCGCGATATCAACATCGGCTGCGCCGTCGCCTTGCCTGACGAGAGCCTGGTCGTGCCGGTGGTCAAAAACGCGGATAAAAAATCCTTCACCGAAATCTCTCTCGACCTGGCCCGCCTCATCGAAAAATCGCGCAACAAGGCCCTCTCGCCAAACGATGTGCATGACGGATCATTCACGATCTCCAACTTTGGTTCGTTCGGCAGCGTAATCGGCACCCCCTTGATCAATCAGCCGCAGGTCGCAATTCTCGGTATGGGCGCCATCTTTAAAGCCCCCGTCGTCGTGGCCAACCAGATCTGTATCCGCGACATGACCTACTTGAGCTTCTCCTTCGACCACCGCGTGATCGACGGCGCCATGGGCGGCCGATTCCTCAACCGCCTTCAAAAAACCGTCGAAGCCCTCGATCAGGAGTCCCTCGACGTCGCCGAACTCGCCTGACCGGTACTCTTCTCAATGGGGTCTTTACCGAACCGGCCTCTCACCGGTTCGGTAAAATAAACATCTCCCCAAACTCCGCGCCTCTGCGGGAGATCTGTTGCACTCAATACAGGGCACGACCAGCTAACATGTCCGGTTGAACGAATCCCCCATCCGCGCTAATCTGCGCCCGTGAACCCCTATCTCGTCTTTATCCTCGCCGCCATGGCCCTGCGCCTGTGCCTCGAAGTCCTCGCCGACTTTTTTAACATCCGCAATCTCCGCCTCGCCGCGCCCGAGGCCCTGCGCGACATCTACGACGAAGCACAATACCGCCGCTCCCAGGAATACCTGCGCATCAACACACGCTTCAGCATCTTCCAGGACCTGCTTTGCACGGCCATCCTCGTCGCCTTCATTCTCTGGGGCGGCTTCGGCCGCATGGACACCTGGGCCCGCGGCTTCGGATTCGGCCCCATCCCCACCGGCCTGCTCTTCACCGCCGCCCTCTTCCTGCTCGGCCGCCTGCTGCATCTGCCCTTCGCCCTCGTCGATACCTTCGTCATCGAGGAGCGCTTCGGCTTCAACCGCACCACGATCCGCACCTTCTGCTTCGACATGGTCAAAAGCCTGCTGATCGTGGCCATCCTCGGCGGCCCGATCTATGTCGCCATCCTCTGGCTCTTCGCCCACGCCGGCCACCAGGCCTGGCTGTGGGTCTGGATCACCGTCACCGCCTTCCAATTGCTCCTGACCTTCCTCGCGCCCTCGCTGCTCATGCCCCTCTTTAATAAATTCTCCCCGCTGCCCGAAGGCGAATTACGCACCGCGCTTGAGTCATACGCGCGCCAGGAAAACTTTGCCATGCGCGGGGTCTACGTCATGGATGGCTCGCGGCGCTCGGCCAAAGCCAACGCCTTCTTTACGGGATTCGGCCGCGCCCGCCGCATCGTGCTCTTTGACACCCTGGTCGAAAATCACACGATTCCCGAACTGATCGGCATCCTCGCCCACGAGATGGGCCATTTTAAAAAGCGCCACGTCCTGCAAGCCATGGCCCGCTCCATCTTGCTCACGGGCACCACGCTGTTTCTGTTGTCCCGGTTCCTCAATAACCCAACCCTCACCGCCGCCTTCGGTGTCGCCACCCCATCCGTCTACACCGCGCTCGTATTTTTCAGCTTCCTCTACGCCCCCATCACTTTGCTCGTCGGCGTGATTGAAAATGCCATCTCCCGCCGCCACGAGTATGCCGCCGACGCCTACGCCGCCCGCACCACCCGCACCGCCGCCCCCCTGATCGACGCCCTCAAGAAACTAAACCGCGACAACCTCTCGAACCGCACCCCCCACCCACTCAAAGTATTTTTGGAATACAGCCACCCACCCCTCCTCGCCCGCATCACGGCGATGAGAAGCATCCAGTCATGAAACTCACCATCCTCCCCGAAATCCGCGACGCCCTCGCCGCGAACCGCCCCGTCGTGGCCCTGGAAAGCACGCTGATCACCCACGGGCTGCCCCGCCCCATCAATCTGGAAACCGCGCGCAACCTCGAGGCCGCCGTCCGCGCGTCCGGCGCCGTGCCCGCCACGATTGCGATTTTACGCGGCGAAATTCATGTCGGCCTCACGGACACGGAATTGGCGCGCCTCGCCAACACCGATCACGTCCGCAAATGCAGCCGCCGCGATCTCCCCATCGTGGTTGGGATGCAAGCCGATGGCGCCACCACCGTCGCGGGCACCATGATCGTGGCGCATTGGGCGGGCATCCGCATCTTTGCCACCGGCGGCATCGGCGGCGTCCATCGCGGACATCCTGCCGACATCAGCGCCGACCTCACGGAACTCGGTCGCACTCCCATCACCGTCGTCTGCGCCGGCGCCAAGGCCATTCTGGATCTGCCCCTCACCCTGGAAGTCCTCGAAACCAACGGGGTGCCGGTCATCGGCTATCAATGCTCGGAATTCCCGGCCTTCTACACACGCGCGAGCGGCCTCCCCTTGGATGTGCGTTGCGACACCGCCGATCAGATCGCCAAAATCATCGCCGCCCGCGACGCCCAGAAATTGACGACCGGCATCCTCGTCACCGTCCCCGTGCCCGAATCCGATGAATTGCCGCGCGCCTTGGCGGATCAGGCCATCGCCCAGGCCGTGACCGAGGCCGATGCAAAAGGAATTTCAGGGAAGGACGTCACGCCCTTCCTGCTCGCCCGCGTGACCGAGCTGACCGCCGGCCGCAGCCGCACCGCCAATACCGCGCTCTTGCTCAACAACGCCCGCCTCGCCGCCCAAATCGCCACCGCCCTGCAAAACCACGGGTAACCACAAATTTATCGCCGTCCCATCCGTCACATCCGTCCCATCCGTCCTATCCGTGGTTTCCCGCCGCCCCACCCCCCGGCTTCCACAAATACTCCGGCAGCCCCTCTCCCCGCAGCACCCACCGCGAATACACAAACAGATAATCCGAAAGCCGGTTGACGTATGTCAAAATCGCTTCGGGCACAGGCTCCGCTTCGTGCAACCGCCACAGCACCCGCTCCGCCCGCCGGCAAACCGTGCGCGCCAGATGCGCGTATGCGTTGCTCATGCTCCCGCCCGGCAGCACGAATGACGAAAGCGCCTCCAGCGTTTCCTGACACGCATCGATCCGTCCCTCCAAGAACGTCGTCCGTGCTGCGGGAAAGGCCGGCAGCACCTCACCCGCACGCGCGGCATGGCAAGCCAGAATCGAGCCGATATCGAACAAGTCATTCTGGATCTGCTTCAGCGTGGCTTCCGAAACATCGCGAATCGTTTTGTGTTCCGATTTCTGCGCCCAGGTCCGCACGAGCCCAAGCGCGCTGTTGACTTCATCAATCGTGCCAAACGCTTCCACCCGCAACCCCGACTTGGCAACCCGCTCCCCCGTCACCAGACTCGTCTTCCCACCATCCCCCGTCTTGGTATAAATCTTATCCAACCGCATGGATCACTCCTACCTGGCGCCGGCGGTCCCCGCCGGTCTCCTTTGCACCTTTTGCCATGCCCTGCAGCGAGCGATGCTCTGCTGCAGGGGCGCCGTTTCGCGGCTAACCCGAAATCTACACCTGCGCCCCACTCTGCTTGCGCAAATCCTCCGAAACCGGAAACACAATCGGCTTTCCAGTGAATTCGTTGCGTCCCACGACCAGCACGGTTTCGTAAACCTCTTCCAACACCCGGTAGTCCATGACCTCTTCAGGCGTGCCCATCCGCCGAATGCGCCCCTGATGCATCAGCACCAGCCGCCCGCAATACTCGCTCGCCGCGTTTAGATCGTGCATCACCATCACCACCGTCAGCCCAAGCTCCCGATTGAGCCGCCGAATCAAATCAAGCAACCGCACCTGGTGCGCGATGTCCAAAAATGAAGTCGGTTCGTCGAGCAACAGCAGCTTCGGTTCCTGCGCCAGCGCCCGCGCCATCAGCGCCAATTGACGTTCCCCGCCGCTGATCTCGGTCATCGCCTGCTTCCGGTACGCCTGGCATTCCGTCAATTGCATGGCCCACCGCGCCACCGCGCGATCCGCCGTCGTCTCCAGAAACTGATACCGGCCATAATGCGGAATGCGCCCCAGCAACACATAGTCTTCCACGCTCATCGGCGTCAGATCCGGTGTTTGATTCACCACCGCCAGCGTCAGGGCCAGGGCCGCCGGTTTTTGTCGCCAGATGTCCTGCCCATCCACATGCACACTTCCTGTCTTGGGCCGCAGCGCGCGCGACGCCATCCGCACCAGGGTGGTCTTGCCGGAACCGTTGGGCCCCACGATCCCAACCAATTCCCCCTTGGCCACCGCCAGATCGATCCCCGCCAGCGAAAATCCGCCGGGATATCCCCCGCTAACGTGTTGTAGCTCCAGCATCATGTCACAACCAAATTTCCATTCGCACGGTAGGGCGGGGCCGCCGGACCCGCCGCCCCCCCCGTCCGTCCCCCGCCGCTACGTCCGCCGCAGCAAATATACAAACAAAGCTCCCCCCGCGATCCCCGTGACAACGCCAATCGGCAATTCAATCGGCGCCACCAGCGTGCGCGCGAGGATGTCGCAGCCAATCAGGAAAATGCTCCCGCATAAAAATGACGACACCAGCAGAATGCGGTGATCGCGCCCCACCAGCATCCGCGCCACATGCGGCACCACCAGCCCCACAAATCCAATGATCCCCGCCACGGACACGCACACGCCCGTGAGCAAGGCCGCCATCACGAACAGCATGCGCTTCGTGCGCTCGACGTCCACGCCCAGATGCAGCGCCCCGTCCTCGCCCAACGCCAGAGCATTCAGCCGCACCGCCAGGAGATACGCCACGGCCAAAACGCCCAGCGCCACCGCCAGCGCAATGGCGGTCAGTCCCGGCATGGGCGCGTCGAGTGACCCCATCGTCCAGAAAACAATTCCGTATAAATCCTCGGCGCGCGCCAGCGCCATGATCAACATCACCAGCGAGGAGCACACAAAGCTCACCATCACACCCACCAGCACCACGTCGCGTATCTGCATGATTCCGCGCCGCGCCCCAACCCCATACACCAGCACCGCCGTGCCCGTGGCGCCGATGAACCCGCACAACGGAAATGCAACGGCCCCCAGCAAATTCGCCAGCTTGAGCGTCACGCAAACGCAAAGCCCCAGCGCCGCGCCACCGGAAATACCCAGCGTGTAGGGTTCCACCAATGGATTGCGGAACATGCCTTGCAGCAGAACCCCCGCCAGGCCCAGCCCCCCACCAATCGCGATTCCCAGCAACACGCGCGGCAGGCGGATGTCCATGACAATGGTCTGCGCCGCCCCCGCCGCCTTGCCAATCAGCGCCGCGCCAACGACACGCACCGGCACATGCGTGGCCCCCACGCATATCGCCAGCATCGCCACGCCGGCAAGAACGCCAAGTTGCAAGAAGAGCGCGTTGGACCAACGCATGCCGCTTTTCATGGCCGTTCCGCCGTTTCAGGATGAAACAATGCCGCCATCGCTTCGGCGGCCTCCGCAAAACGCGGCGGCGTGGGACTGCACACCGTGTAGGCGTCCATCACATACACCCGCCCCGTCTTCGCCACCTGCAGCGCCTCGGTCGCCAGCCACGCCGCCTTCTCTTCTTCCACCTCCACGCCCATGGTCACAATCACGATCACATCCGGATTCTCGGCCAGCACCCGCTCCCGGCTGTAATAGCCACCTTCGATATCCCGCGCCACGTTCTGT